>PMOU01000386.1 GCA_003161205.1 Actinomycetota bacterium
GCCCTGATGACCTGGGTGGCCTATGACCGGGCCGGCCGGCTGGCTCGCGACCGCGGCCTGCCCGCACCGGTGGAGCGCTGGCGCAAGCTGGCCGCGTCGGCCCACCGGTTTGTCCAGGAGTCCTGCTGGGATCCCGAGCTGCAGAGTTACGTCATGTATCCGGGCAGCAAGCTGCTCGATGCTTCGGTGCTGGTGATGCCGCTGGTGCGGTTCGCCGGGCCGACTGACCCGCGGTTCCTGTCCACCCTGGACCGGATCACCGCGGAGCTCACCTCCGACAGCCTGGTCTCCCGCTACGCCAGCACCGGGCATGACGGGATCGCCGACGGCGAGGGCACGTTCAGCCTGTGCTCGTTCTGGTACGTCGAGGCGCTCACCCGGGCCGGCCGGGTCCGGGAAGCGCGGATGATCTTCGAGAAGATGCTCACCTACGCTAACCACGTCGGGCTCTACGCCGAGGAGGTCGGCGCGTCGGGGGAGGCGCTGGGAAACTTCCCGCAGGCATTCACCCACTTGGCGCTGATCAGCGCGGCCGTTAACCTCGACCGGGCGCTGGACCGCTGACGGCTGGGTACCAACAAGTACCCGGCGTCGCGCAGACTGTTGCTGGCGAAGAGGTGACGTCTGCGGGAGCGGCCATGTGGCGATGGAAGACGACCGGTGCGGTAGCTCTGGCGCTAGCGATCGTCCTGCTCATCGCGGGCATCGTGGATCACCTGTTCGCGGCCCCCAGAGCGGCGCTGTGCCAGTCGGGCATCGGCCAGCTCGCGCAGGGTTTCGACGCCACGGTGGCCCATGACTGCGGTCTGGTGACCGCCCTGGAGTCGGCCGTGGGCTGGCTTGTCGTGGCCGGAGTCGTGGCCGCCGTCTTCGGCGCCGCCGTCCTGTACAACTCCCGGACCGTGGACCGTCCCAGGTGGACTCAATGAGCGTCACGCTGACTGAGCACAGGCTGGGCAGCCTGCGCTGGATCGTCTTGACCGGGCCGGAACGGGACGGGTTCCGTGCGCTTGGCGAGCACGTGCGCGGCGAGCTGGCCGCGCTCGCCGCGGCCTGGCCGGCGCTGCCCCGGCTGCGGCGCCACGTCTCGGGGCCGCCGGGCAGCGACCGGCTGGCCGCTGTGCGCGTGGCCACCGCGGCGCGCTTCGGGACGGAATGGGCCGAGCTGGCCGCGTTCGCCGAGGGGGCCGCCCTGTCGCTTGACGACCTGGCGCTGCTGAACTTCCGCGGTGACCTCGGCCTGGTGGAGGGCGGCATCGGCTGCAGCGACCTGGCGTGGCGCCGGGAGCGTTCGATCATCGGGCACAACGAGGACGGCGCGCCGGAAGACGTCGGGCGGTGCGGACTGCTCACGCTGGCGGCGCCGGGCCGGCCGCCGGTCACGGCCTTCTGGTATCCGGGCTTCCTGCCGGCCAATGCGTTCGCCGTGACTGGCGACGGGCTGGTGTGGACCATCGATCACCTGCCGGTCGCCTCACCCGGCGACGGCGCAGGTCGCCACTTCGTGGGTCGTGGCCTGCAACGATCAGCGCGGACCGTCGACGCGGCCATTGACTACCTGCGGACGAATCCTTCGGCGGGCGGATTCGCCTACACGATCGGCGACCGGGCCGGGCGGGTCGTCAATGTCGAGGCCGCGGCCGGCCGCCATGCCTTCGTGGAGGCCGGGGCCGGGGCGGGGCCGCTGCTGTGGCATACCAACCACGGCCGGTACGTCCCTGGCGCCGAACCGTCCGGCCGGGGCACCAGCGTGGCGCGTGGCGAGAAACTCGACGCCCTCGCCGTCCCAGCGAACGATCCTAGCCCAGCCTGGTTCCTCAACGTCCTGGCCGGCGCGCCGCTGCCCGACGGCGTCCGCGCCGAACCCGGGCCGCGCGGCGAGGCCACCACGCTCTGCACGTTCGTCGCCGACCTGACCGCAGGTGAGGCCATCATCGCCGCCCGCGACGACGATCCCGTCGCGATCCCGCTGCCGGACCTAGCCCAGGGAAATCCCGGGGCCGTCAGACCCACGAGCCTGGGCGCTGGCCGAGCAGGCGCCTGATCAGGTCGGCCAGCCCGGGGGGCCAGATCACTTCGGTGGTGGTGTCCAGTTCCGCCAGCGTCCACCAGTGCCACGCGGCGATCCCGTCCGAAACGTGCATGGCCTGCACCTCGCCGAGCCGGCGCTGAGCCAGTTCCACCCGCCCGAGGAAGAACTTCTCGTGCTGGCGAACGATCTCCTCCGCGTACTTCATGGTCAGCGTCCGCTCGTGCACCTCCCCGCTCAGCGGCACATCGGTCCAGCCGGTCTCCTCTGCCAGTTCCCGCCGCGCCCCCGCGGGGTAGTCCTCTTCGTCGTTCAGCCCGCCGCCCGGCGTGCACCAGTGCCGCCCGTTGGGCAGCTCGTCGTCGTAGCGGAACAACAGCACCCGGTCATCCGGGTCAAGCACGATGACCCGCCCGGCCCGCCGCAGCCGCGGCGGAACTGTACTCTGAGGCCCTGCACCGGCCTGCTCGACAAGACCCTCGGGCTCTGCACCGGTCTGCTCCATAAGCACCATTGTCCCGGCTTGCGCCCGGGGCGTACCGGTACCCTCGCTTCTGGCCGTTACCGGTTGCGGGTCACACCGACACGGTGGCGCGGATGCTCTCCCTGAGCGAGCTCATGGTGGCCAGGACGGCGCTCGGCTCGTAGCCGCAGTGCGCCATGCAGTTGTCGCAGCGCGGATCCTTGCCCCGGCCGAAGTTCTCCCAGTCGGTCGTGTCCAGGAGCTCCTGATAGGTCTGGGCGTACCCGTCGGCCAGCAGGTAGCAAGGCCGCTGCCAGCCGAACAGGGAATAGGAGGGAACGCCCCACGGCGTGCACGCGAAGTCGCGCTTGCCTTCGAGGAAGTCCAGGAACAGCGGCGAATGGTTCAGCCGCCACTTCTTCCTGCGCCCCTCGGCGAAGGCGGCCCCGAACAGCTCGCGGGTCTGCTCCACGCCCAGGAACCGGTCCTGGGTCGGCGCCTTCTCGTAGGCGTAGCCGGGCGAGATCTCCATCCGGTCGACCTTGAGCTCGTCGTTGAGGTAGTTCAGCACGTCGATCACGTCCTGCGGTGAGTCGGTGTTGAAGAACGTGCTGTTCGTGTAGACCTGGAAACCGGCCGCCTTGGCCTGCCTGATGGCGGCTACGGCCTGGTCGAACACGCCTTCCTTGCTGACCGACTCGTCGTGCCGCTCGCGCAGCCCGTCGATGTGCACCATCCAGGCGAAGTTCTTGGACGGGGTGAACTTGTGCAGGTGCTTGGGCAGCAGCACCGCGTTCGTGCAGAGCACCACGAACTTCTTGCGCTTGACCAGCTCGTTGACCATCTCGTGGATCTGCGGGTGCATCAGCGGCTCGCCGCCCGCCAGCGACACCATGGGCGCCCCGCACTCCTCGACCGCGGCCACGGCCTGCTCCACCGGCA
The DNA here is from genome assembly GCA_003161205.1 of Actinomycetota bacterium. The sequence goes on from PMOU01000386.1 coordinate 3,435, forward strand.
TCCGCCGCTTGAGCTCCGACGCCGGCTGCTGGATCTTCCCGCAGCCCACGCACTTGAGGTTGCACGCGAACAGCGGCTCGACCTCCACGATCATCGGGAACTTCTCGACCCCGCGCACCTTCATCTTCATCAGATGCGTGCCGAGCTTGATCGACAGATGCAACGGCAAGCCCATCGCCAACTCCGTTCCGTACGCCGTGTTCGCTACATACAGCCTGTATGTAAGACAATACATGCATGACTCCCACCCGTCGAGATGAGCATGTGGCCGACACGCGTCAGGCCCTGGTCGACGTGGCCCGCAGGCTGTTCACCGAGCAGGGCTACGCCGCCACCGGTACCGAGGAGATCGTGGCCGCCGCGCGGGTCACCCGAGGTGCGCTCTACCATCACTTCCACGACAAGACCGACCTGTTCCGTGCCGTCATGGAGCAGATCGCCCGCGAGGTCGCCGAGCACCTCATCGATGCCGAGCTATCCCGCCCGGCCGCTCCCTCGCCCGCCGACGCCTGGGAAGAAGTCCGGGACGGCCTGCGCGCTTTTCTGGATCTGTGCGTCGTCACCGACGACTTCCAGCGCATCGTCCTGGTGGAAGGACCGGCCGTGCTCGGCCATGAGGCCTGGGACCAGCTCGTGGCCCGCCACGGCTCCAACCTGCTGTCCGAATGGCTGTCCCGCGCCATCGAGCAGGGCCGCATCGCCCCGCTGCCAGTCGAGCCGCTCACCCGCCTGCTGATCGCGATGATCTCCGAGTCCAGCCTGTACATAGCCCGCGCCGCCGACCGCCCCGCCGCCCGCGCCGCCATGGGCACCGTCCTCGACCGTCTCCTGCACGGCCTGGAGCTACCTCCCGGGCGGTAGCCGGAAAATGTCAGTACCCGGCGTTATGGTCATCCCCTGAATCCGCAACTGCGCTCGACTGAGGAGCAGATTGTTGACGCATAATGTGAGCATGGCGAGGCGATTGCACGAACCTGCCGGAGTGCGGAAGCCCTTGCCGCTGACGAACCGCGACCTCGAAGATCTGGCCGCGCTGGCCGACCCGCACCGGCTGGCGTTCGTCCGCTTCCTGGCGCGCATCCTGCGCGAAGCCGGGCTCGTGACCAAGCGGATCCAGGGCGCCAAGGGGTACACCCAGCTGCGCAAGCAGGACGTAGACGGCCGGTTCCCCGGGCTGCTCGACTCGGTTCTGTCCGCCGACATCGCGGCCCAGCGGTAGAGCCTCTAGGCTCGTCGCATGTCCCCCGTCTCTCGCGGTCGCAAGCCGAAGAAGGCGAAGAAGGGCAGGAAACCCCCGCCCCGCGTCACTAGCTCCGGATGGGGGACGGCTGCCAGGCACGAGTCCGGTGCCCTGAGTCCCAGTTTGTCCAGTTCACCGTTCGAGGAGTTCTTCGAGCGCATCGACCGCCGCCCGCCATGGTGGGAGCCGTCCTTTGACCGCCTGATCGCCGCCTCCGGCGACCTGCTCGCGATGGCGGGCCCGCGGGCGCTCGAACAGGCGACCGCGGAGCTCATCGGTGCCGAGCTCTACCGTGCGGTGCACGAGGAGGAAACCGGACTGCACCTCGATGCGTGGGCCACGGAGCTCATCGGCTATGCCGTCAAGCGGATGGCTGATGCCGCGGGCCGGGGCGATGCGGCCTGGCGGGGCCCGTGGTGGTTGCTGCACGGCCTGGCCGCCGTCGGATCGTACGGACTCGGCGCTTTCGCCCGGGAGCAGGCGTCGGAGGCGGCAGGCTCGCTGCCGCGCGAGTTTCTGGCGGCCGAACCCGCCTGGCTGAAGCTGCTGCCGGATATCAAGGCCACCGGTGACGTACGGGTGATGCGGGACGCATACGGGACGCGGTTCGGCGTCATCGCGACCTTCTGCTATCCGGGCGGTGCCGATCCATCGGCGTACCTGCTCGATTTTGACGCCTGCGGGTTCACCGTACTGGCCGGAGCCGGCGTATTCGATGACGTCGAGCTTGCTGCCGCGGCCTGGCGGGATCAGGTCGGTGCCAGCGCGGAAGGGCTGACACCCGTCCCGGCGACGGCGGAATTGCTGGCCTGCCTGGTTAACTGCGAGCACGGCGAGGAGTTCGTCAACGGCAGCGAGTCGCGAACGCAGATGGACAACTGGTTCCGTGGCCCCCGCCGCATTCACGAGATCATCGGCTCGCTGCATGAGCGCGGCGCCGACCTGCCGGAGTACAACCCGCGCTACCACGACATCGATGTGGCGCCCATGACAGAGCCCTTTAGCCGGTGGTACACCGAACGGCATGGCCACACCCCGGACACCGAAGCGGTCGGGGCGCTGGCCGAGGAGTGGCTGGAGGGGATGCTGCCCGGCACCGAGCACGCGGTCTCGCCGCACCGCTCGGAGTATTTCCACGAGGTCATCAGCAGCTGGCTCGATGATCAGGTCACTGCCGCGGCGCTCGCACTGCTCCCGGAATGGGTCCGCTGGAACGGCGAGCTGGCTGCCATACCCGCCCCCCTGATCGAGCGCGCCGTCTCCGCCGCGTCACCGGGCCCAGCTCAGCTGGCCTGAGTTGCCTCCCTGACCGTCCGCTCCTCATCTCGCCGTCATATTTATCCCGAACGAACGGGCCGTCATGCGGCTTGCCCGTCCCGTTGCTCGCTACCCTGGCCGGCGAGTTCACTGATGTCTGTCGTTCACCATCGCTGGCTGGGGTGGTAGGTGCTGGGCGGACGCCCATGCCTGCGGGTGAAGGCCCGGCTGAACGCAGGCTCCGCAGTGTAACCCAGGGCGCGGCTGACGTCGCGGATGCTCTTTCCCTGGCTCAGTTGGCTCGCGGCGATGCCGAGTCGCCACTGGGTGAGGTAGCCGAGCGGTGCCTGTCCGACCAGGGTCGTGAACCGCTCGGCGAACCGTGACCGGGACAGGTGCGCGACCGCGGCGAGAGAGGCCACGGTCCAGTGCACGCCGGGGTCGGCGTGCATCGCGATAATGGCAGGCCCGATCTGCGGGTCGCCCAGCGCGCCGAGCCAGCCGCCGCGGCCGAGGCCTTCGCGCTCGACCCAGATTCGCACGAGCTGGACGAGCAGGACATCGCCCAGCCTGGCGAGCAGAATCTGAGAACCGGGGCCTGCCGTCCGGGTCTCGCGTCGCAGCAGTCTCAGCGTCAGCTCGAGATCTCCGGCGCCCACGTCGTCGCTGCTTACCTTAAGCACGGCCGGGAGCAGATCGAGCAGGCGGTGGGTGGTCGGGTTCTCGACGTCGACCGCTCCGCACACCAGCGTCGCACCAGACGGTGCCGAGCTAGCGGACGCTGGCACGACAGCATTCGCTGACCAGGTAACCGGGTCGAAGATGGTTGCGACCGTCCCGTCCGGATCGCTGGTGAGCCGGTGCGGGGTGCCTCGCGCCAGCAGGACCGTGTCGCCGGAGCCGACTCGCAACGGCGATTCACCTGCGGTTTGCAGCCAGCCGTCGCTGCCGTGCAGGACATGAAAGTAAGCGCCCTGCCCCTGGGGGAACATGATGCCCCACGGGTCCGGCAAGTTGGCCATGGCAAACAAGGTCGTGGTGATCCGCAGAGCGGAAAGGACCTGGGCCAGCACATCAGTCACATTGAGGCTCCTACCCAATCGGATGATCTGCAATGAGAACCGGAGCTTTAATCATTCTCAGTCCGCTGTAGCTCGACTTTACTGGCGTTACATCACATGGTACAGAGAGAGCGAGCTGACATGTCCGAGCCCACCCGCCACCAGGCCAAGGCCTCCATCACAGTTTTGGGATGGAATCCGCTGCCCTACGAGGAGCCCGCTGCTGGACCCTCCTTGGTCCGGATCGACGTCGAAGAATCGTTCACCGGCGACCTTGAGGGCGCGGGTGTGGCAACGATGCTGCAGGTCCTGCGTCCCGACGGGTCGGCATCCTTCTGCGCCCTTGAGCGCGTGACCGGCGCTCTGGCTGGTCAGGCCGGGACATTCGTCCTGCAGGACGCGGGCGAACTGGCGGCAGACGGCCGTGTCGCGGGCCGCTGGTTCGTCGTCCCGGGCGCCAGCGCGTATCTGCGGCACGAGCGACTCGGCCTTCTCGGGTCACATGAAAGACGGTCTGCGTCCGGACTCGGTTCAACCCTCACCTTGATGACGCCCGCCCTGGTCCTCGGCTCGCTGGGCGGGCCATCGCCAGAAAGTTCCGGCCGCCTGCGCAATAACGGCAATAAAATGGCAACGTATTGCCATTTTATAATTCACTTGCGCCACCTTGGCGTTAAAGGCATGCTTATTGCAACGGTTATGCCAAAGGAGAGGGAACGCCAATGAAACTGGCCGAAGCCCTGGCATTGCGCGCCGACGCCACCCGCCGGATCGAGAAACTGCGCGGTCGGATCGTCGACAACGCGCGCTACCAGGACGGCGAGGAACCGGCCGAGGACGCGGCCAGCCTGCTGGTGCAGACCGGCGAAGCCTGCGCGGAGCTGGAGTCGCTGATCCGGCGAATCAACCGGACTAACGCAGTGGCGCGGCTGGGCGCTGGGACTATAACGGACGCGATTGCCCGCAGGGACATCCTGAAGCTGCGGCACAGCGTTATCACGGCGGCCGCGGACGCCGCCGCCGGACGCGAGCGCGGCTGGAGCCGTCAGCTGCGCTCCGAGCTGACGTTCATTTCCGCGCTGCCGGTCGCCGATTTGCGCGCGCAGGCCGACGACGTGGCGCGGCGCCTCCGGGAACTGGACACCGACATTCAGCGCACCAACTGGGAGGCCGACCTGCTGGACGAATAAGTAGTGGCAGGAGCAGGTAGCCATTCAGGAAGCGAGCACAAGCCGAACCGGCGGTTTACCGGTTTCCTTTGAACGGGCCGCGCGAAGGGCAGCGCATTTTGCACGGTGCAGCCCAGCACATCGCACAGGTAACGGTACACAGGGAACGAGTCATCACCACGTGCTGATCCTGGACGGCGAGGGTGGGGAAGGGGCTTCCTGCCGCGAATCCAGCGACGACCGTCTGGTCACCGCTATCACCAGCTTCCTCGTGCCAATCTGTCCGTTCGGGGTACTCATATAGGCCAAGGAGCACAGCGATACTGATATTTGCCTCGGCGCGCCTGCCACCGAGCCGGGCGCCGGGCGCGGCGGGTGATGTCGTCCAGGTACCGGCTGCACGACTTCGGCAAGCACCTCGGCAGCCGTCGCGCGGGTCGGGTGTGTCCTGGACCGCTGATTTGCAGGTGACCGCGAGCCAACGGTCAAATGACACGTGCCGCGCTGTCGGTCTACAGGGCGTATTCGGTGGGGATGGTGGCGTAGGTGCGTCCGTTCGGTGTCCGCCAGTGCAGGAGGCCGGTTCGGGCTGCGTGAGCTGCCATCCCTGGGCCTGTTTCATGCGGTGACGGTGACGGCA
>PMOU01000379.1 GCA_003161205.1 Actinomycetota bacterium
TCCAGCTTGAGGACCAGCCGGTGGGCGAGGTACCGCAGCTTCCCGAACGTCGTGCCCGGCGCCGCCGCGGCGAGTTTCTCATCCGCCTCGGCCATAAACTCGTCGGCCAGGTAGGCGGTCTCATCGGCGATGATCTGGAGGTGGACCGGGTGGATCTTCCCGGCCCGCAGCGCGGCCAGGTTCCGGGGCAGCCGCTCGGCGACGGTGCACGCGTAGGCGATCCGGGCGGCCGCGCTCTGCCACGTCATGCCCAGGTCCGCCGCCACCTCATCGGCCCCGAACTCACTCAGCCGCACCCGCCTGACCCCAGACGAGACAGCCGGAGACCCCGCCGCGGTAGACGGGGCCGACGGAGAGGGGTCGGACACGGACGGAGACGACGGGGACGGGGCGGACGAAGACCCCGCGGAAGGGGAAGGGGAAGGGGAAGGGGCGGGCGGGGGGTCGGTGCGGCGGGCGGCGAACTCGTTCAGGGTGGTCAGCTGGGCCCAGGCGGTAAGGGATTCCAGCCGGCGTACGCCGCGGAGGATGCCGATCAGGGCGTCGTCGGAGACGGTCGCGAGGATCTTGTCGTTCGTGGTGGCGGCGTGGATCAGGGTCGCCAGATCCGGGCCCGGGTACATCTCATCCGCGGTGCCGCCCTGGGCGAATCCCGCCCCGGAGATGTCATCGGTGGTGAGTTCTTCGCCCGCGACCACCGCCGCCACCAGCTCCGCGATATACGCGCTGCTTTCCTCATCATCGGACCAGCCGGCGCCGTCGCTTCCCGGGGCAGGCTGCGACCCGGAGCCGGCGGGCTCGNNGATCGGGATCGGGATCGGGCCGGGGATCCGGGGGCATGCACCACCCCTCGTTCGGAAGAAATGAGGAAGGACTCTTGGGAACAAGAATACCATTCTCGGGTGCTATCTTCCACTATATTACGAATATTTGTTCAATCTAGTAGGCGTTCCCAGAGGATCTCGTCGCGCCACTGGCCGACGGTGAAGATGCGGGAGTGAGTCACGCCGCACGCGGTGAAGCCGTTGCGGCGCAGGACGTGCTGCGAGCCGAGATTGTCCATCTGGGTGTACGCCTCGGCGCGGTGCAGCCTGAGCTGGTTGGTCATCAGCTGCACCATCAGCCCCACGGCCCGTGTCGCGTGGCCCTGGCCCTGGAAGGGCGAGGCGATCCAGTAGCCGAGATCGGCCTTGCGCCAGGCACGCAGCAGGAGGTTCTGCGCGGTGATCCGGCCGATGACGACGTTCCCGGCGAGGACCACCGCGGGCCATACCTCGCCATGGGTGTGCCCGCTGCGGGCGCCCGCGATGCGGCGGCGCTGGCCGGCCACGGTGTAGTAGTCGGCGGGATGTTCGGGTTCCCAGCGGGCAAAGGCCTCGGCGTCGCGGGTCAGGTGGGCGGCTAGCGCCTCGGCGTCGCTGGTCTCGATGAGCCGGATACTGGTCTCCATGGGAGCTGACCCTAACGGGCGGCCAGGCCGGTCAGAACCAGGTCGAGTGGGCCGCATCACCTCTCCGGCACGCTGCTGCCCATCCGTCCCATCGGGACCTGAGCCGTCGACTCAGCGGGTATGCGGTGAGCCGGGAGGGGTACAAGCCTAGTAAGTCACCCATATCGGGGTATGTAGCCACTTACTGAAACCTTCATGGATTGACGCGGGTACCGAGCGTGTACGTTCGCCGCGGTCCGGTCACCGTCCGCAGCCGGAGGTCACATGGACGATCGCACAGCTCCTGCACCGACCGGGGGCGGCCGGGCCGTGCTCAACGGCGACAGGAACGCCGGCGAGATCAGTCCTGACCGCGCCGCGGAGCCGCACGGCCTGTCCGCACGCGAGATAGAGGTCATGTCGCTCATCGCCGACGGGCAGACCAACGGGCAGATCGCCGCCCGCCTGTTCCTGGCCGAGAAGACCGTGAAGAATCACGTCCGGCGGATCTACTCCAAGCTCGGCGTCGGCTCACGGCCCGCCGCCATCGCCTACTGGCGCAGCGCCTGCGGGTCCGCGGGGGGATGAGCCCTGCCGGCAATGCGAGGATTTCTGCTGGTAATGGGGTAAATCTCCGGCGAAACGGAGGCCATCTCCAGCGAGCATTCAGGTTATCCTCAGCGTCACGGGTGACAATACGGAGCATGGACACGCTGACCGATGCGCGGCAGCGACCGGATGCCCGGCTCCTCGTGGTTGAAGATGAGCCCAACATTCTTGAGTTGCTGTCCGCCAGCCTGCGCTACGCGGGTTTCGATGTCGTTACGGCGGCAGCCGGGACCGAGGCGGTACAGGCGGCTCAGCGCCACCGCCCCGATCTGATCGTGCTCGACGTGATGCTGCCCGACATGGACGGATTCGACGTCATCAGGCGGCTTCGGGGTGGCGGAGCACGCATCCCGGTCGTCTTCCTGACCGCGCGGGACGCTACCGAGGACAAGATCCGCGGCCTCACGCTGGGCGGCGACGACTACGTCACCAAGCCGTTCAGCCTCGAAGAGGTGATCGCGAGGATCCGCGCCGTGCTCCGGCGGACCCGCGGGGACGGCGTGGAGCCGACGCCCCGGCTGACGTTCGCCGACCTCGAGCTGGACGAGGAGAGCCATGAGGTCTGGCGGGCCGGGGAGCA
>PMOU01000293.1 GCA_003161205.1 Actinomycetota bacterium
GACCTCGTCCGCGCGGGCAAGGTGCTGTATATCGGCGTGTCCGAGTGGCGCGCGGACGAGATCGCCGCCGCACTCACGATCGCCGGCGAGCTCGGCCTGGACCGGATCGTGTCGAACCAGCCGCAGTACAACATGCTCTGGCGGGTCATCGAGCCCGAGATCCTCCCGCTGTGCGAGCAGGAGGGCATCGGCCAGATCGTGTTCTCCCCGATCGCGCAGGGCGTGCTGACCGGCAAGTACCGGCCGGGGGCCGCACCCCCGGCGGACTCCCGGGCGACCGATCCCTCGGGTTCGAACTTCATCAAGCGGTGGCTCACCGACGCCACGCTCGAGGCGGTGAGCAACCTCAGCCCGCTGGCCGCCGAAGCCGGGCTCTCGCTGGCCCAGCTGGCGGTGGCGTGGACGCTGCAGCATCCGGGCGTGTCCGCGGCCATCATCGGCGCCACCCGGCCTGAGCAGGTGCGGGAGAACGTGAAGGCGGCGGGCGTACGGCTGGATCCGGAGCTGATGAAAAGGATCGACGATGTGCTCGGCCAGGTGATCATCCGTGACCCGGCTCGCACCGCGAGCCCGCCCCGCCGCCCCTAGGCGCGCCCCTAGGAGCGCAGGCTCATCGGGCCGTACTCGGCCCGGGTGTCGTCGAACAGCGTGACCTGATCAACGCCGGACGCGAGCAGCGCACGCCAGTTCTCGCCCAGCCAGCTCTCCGCGTCACCCTGGCTGGCGAAGATGGCCTCCTGGAGGTCATCTGTGGTAATCGCGGTGCCGTCCGCCTTCTCATACCGCCAGGTCCAGGGCATCGGGTTGTCGCCTCCCTCGTCGTATGTGCTGACTGAGGGTAGCTCAGAGCCGGTACTCGCCGGACGCCAGGTCGGCGGGTTCACCAAATAAGGCGCAGAACAGGATGGCCCAGACGGCCTTGCCGCGGCCGGTGACCGGGCTCCAGCCCCAGACGTCGCTGAGCGCGTCCACCATCTGCAGGCCCCGGCCGGTCTCTTCGTTGCGGTCCGGCACCCGAAGCACCGGGGCGGTGTCGGAGGGGTCGAGCACCGCGCACATGACCTCGCCGGTCCGGCGCAGCAGCCGCAGGCCGACCGGCTGAGCGGTGTGGGACACCGCGTTGGCCACGAATTCGCCGACGATGGCTTCCGCGTCATCGGCGAGCGAGGTCAGGCCCCACTCTTTCAGCATGTTCCTGGTGAATTTCCTGGCGGTCCGCACGGACTGGGCTCCGGTGCCGAGCGTGCAGGCGGCCACGGCGGGTGAATCCCACCAGTCCGAGGGCATCCGGACCACGCGCGGGCGACCAGGAGCACACGGCAGCTTGGCGCTCGTCGCGAGCGGGCGGCGAATGGCAGGATCGACCTTGGTCCGTGTCGGCAACCCTACTTGGCTCAAGCCCATCGCGACCCCGCGGAGCGTTATGCGACAATCCCAGCTGACTGGCGCATAACTCATCCTGCCCGACATCGCGCGGTCCATGCAAGACCGTATGCACGTTCATTTGTATCGTGCAGGTTGCAGTTCCGCAGGTCATCAAGTCTTCACCCGGCGCGCTCGGATCCGCGACCCATCTCACCTGGCGAGACTTCCGGCTTTTAGCGGTACTCACGCAATTGATAACGCACAGTAGTATCCGGGACCGGCCGGAATGGCGCCAGCGGGCGCCGGCCGCCGAGCACTATCGTGGATATCCACCTCACCGGGGAGCCGTTGATGCTTGTCGCTGGCGTCGATTCATCCACGCAGTCCACCAAGGTGCTGCTCTGCCAGGCCGACGACGGCACCATCGTCGGCCAGGCCAGCGCCCCGCATCCGGACGGCACCGAGTGTGACCCGGAACTATGGTGGCAGGCCCTGGTCAAGGCCGGGGCCGACCTGGACCGGGCGGACGCGGTCGGGGTGGCCGCGCAGCAGCACGGCATGGTCGTCCTGGACGAGACCGGCCAGGTCATCAGGCCCGCCCTGCTCTGGAACGACGTCCGCTCCGCGCCGCAGGCCCGGGCGCTCATCGCCGAACTGGGCGGCCCGCAGCAGTGGGCCCAGCGGACCGGGAGCGTGCCGACGGCGTCCTTCACGGTGACCAAGCTGCGCTGGCTGGCTGAGCACGAGCCGGACGCCGCCGCCCGCACCGCCCGGGTGCTGCTCCCGCACGACTGGCTGACCTGGCGGCTGGCCGGCCGGCCCCCCGAGCCGACCACCGATCGCGGGGACGCCTCGGGCACCGGCTACTTCTCCCCTGTCACCGGTGACTGGCTGCCCGAACTGGCGCAGGCCGCGCTCGGCAGGCCGGTCGGACTGCCGAGGCTGGCCGCCCCGGCCCAGATCGTGGGCACCACCGGGGCAGGCGCGGCGCTGTCCGCGGGCACCGGGGACAACATGGGCGCGGCCCTCGGCCTCGGCCTGGACCCGGGCGAAGTCGTGGTCTCGATTGGCACCTCCGGCACCGCGTACGCGGTCGCCGCCAGCGCCGCCGCGGACGAGACCGGCGCGGTGGCGGGCTTCGCCGACGCCACCGGGCACTTCCTGCCGCTGGTAGCCACGATCAACGCGTCCCGGGTGCTGACCGTCACCGCCCGCATGCTGGGTACCGACGTCCAGGGCCTGGACCGGCTCGCGCTGGCCGCGCCGCCCGGGGCCGGCGGCCTGACCCTGCTGCCCTACCTCGACGGCGAGCGCTCCCCGAACCGGCCGGACGCCCACGGTGTGCTGCGCGGACTGACCAGCACCAACACCACGCCCGAGAATCTCGCCCGGGCCGCGGTCGAGGCCGTGCTCTGCTCGCTCGCGGACGCCATCGACAACCTGGCCGACTGCGGGATCATCACCCAGCGCGTGATCCTCATCGGCGGCGCCGCCCGGTCACCCGCCATCCGCGCGATCGCCCCGGCCATCTTCGGCGTGCCGGTGACCGTGCCCGAGCCCGCCGAGTACGTGGCCCTCGGCGCGGCCCGGCAGGCCGCCTGGGCCTTGTCCGGCGCGGCCCAGCCGCCGGACTGGCCGCCCGCGGGGCCGGGCGCCGAGTACACCGCGGAACCTACTCCCGGCGTCCGCCAGCAGTACGCGGCGCTGCGCGACGATACGGTGAGCTGGACCTAATTCGAGTGAGACGACAGGAAAGGACCGGCACGTGAGCACGGAGTACGTTCCCTCGCGCGAAGACCACTTCTCGTTCGGCATCTGGACGGTCGGGTGGCAGGGTGTCGACGTCTTCGGCAGCGCCGTCCGGCCGCCCATGCCCGCCGAGCGTGCCGTGTACAAGCTGGCCGAGCTCGGCGCCTACGGGGTGAACTTCCACGACAACGACGTGTTCGACTTCGACGCCTCGCCCGCGGAACGCGATGAGCGCATCGGCGCGTTCCGCAAGGCGCTGGCCGAGACCGGGCTGGTCGTGACCACGGCCACCACCAACCTGTTCGGCCACCCGATGTTCAAGGACGGCGCGTTCACCGCCAACGAGCGGGCCGTGCGGCGGTTCGCCCTGGCCAAGGTGATGCGGAACCTGGACCTGGCCGCGGAGCTCGGCGCGAAGACCTACATCTTCTGGGGCGGCCGCGAAGGCGCGGAATCAGGCGGCGCCAAGGATATCCGCGCCGCCCTGGACCGCTACGCCGAGGGACTGAACCTGCTGTGTGAGTACGTCCGCGAGCAGGGCTACGACCTGCGGTTCGCGATCGAGCCGAAGCCGAACGAGCCGCGCGGCGACATCCTGCTGCCCACCGTGGGCAGCGCGCTGGCGTTCATCAACTCCCTCGAGTACGCCGACATGGTCGGCGTGAACCCGGAAATCGGCCACGAGGAGATGGCCGGGCTCAACTACGCGCACAGCATCGCGCAGGCGATGTGGCACGGCAAGCTGTTCCACATCGACCTGAACGGGCAGCACGGACCGCGGTTCGACCAGGACCTGCGGTTCGGCGCCGGGAACGTGCGCGGTGCCTTCTGGGTGGTGGATACGCTGCTGGCCGGCGGCTACGACGGACCGGTCCACTTCGACTACAAGCCGCCGCGCACCGAGGACGACGAGGGTGTCTGGGTGACGGCCGCCGCGTGCATGCGCAACTACCTGATCCTGCGGGCCAAGGTGCAGGCGTTCCGGGCCGACCCGGAGGTGATCGAGGCCCTGCGGGTCTGCGGTGTGGACGAGCTCGGCTCGCCCACCCTGGCCCCCGGCGAGACCTGGCGCGATGTCCGCCACGCCACCGCCGACATCGACGCGCTGGCCAAGCGCGGGCTGGCCTACGAGCACCTGGACCAGCTCGCCCTGGAGCACCTGTACGGCGTCCGCCCCTGACCGGGGCAGCCCGACCTCATCGGGCTCCAGGCTCGTCGAGCCTGGCGTCCTAAGGGCGGTCGATCAGGGCGCGCGCGGCGGCCAGCGTCGCCGCGGTGTCGCCGGGCTCTTCGACAACGATCCACGCCCGGGCCAGCACCTTGGTCGGCGCCGCGTCCCGGTCCTACTCCTCGGTGCTGGCTGGCCTGTTGTCCCGGGCCGCGCGGGTCTCGGCGTAGTCGCGCATCATGCGGCGCTGGGACCGCAGCTGGAAGAAGACGATGATGACGACCAGCCCGATGGAGACCCAGAGGCCGTAGTGCGAGATGGTCTGGGCCACCACCACCGCGCGATGGCCGAGCTCATACCCGAGGCCGACCAGCATGCCCGCCCACAGCAGCGAGCCGATCGCATCCAGGATGATGAAGGTAACCAGCCGCATCCCGGCCCAGCCGGCGATGACGTAGATGATCGCGTTCGGAATGGGCAGGAACGGGCTGACCACGACGGCGGGCCAGGTGAACTTGCGACCCCACCGGTCGACGCGGCCCATGTACTTGGCCCCGCGGTTGCGCTTGCCTGACAGCATCGTGATGATGCGCTCGCCCCACAGCCGGCCCGCCCACCAGTACAACGCATCAAACTTCATCAGCCCGGGCACCGCGGCTAGCAGCGCGATGACCAGCGACCCGTGCCCGACCCGGGCGAAGGCGGCGGCGGCGATGATCGCCTCGGTGCTCCCGTTCAGCAGCTCGGACAGCACCGGATGGGTGCCGAGCAGCGAGGCCCGGAACGGCAGCATCACGTAGTAGAAGATCCCGCTGAGCATGATGCCCGCCCAGCACAAGATGTCAGCCCGGCCCGGCTTCCCGGCCCACGGGATCCGCGGGTCATCCCACGGACCGTGCTTTTGTCCCGTTCGCAGGTCCTTGGCCTCGGTTTCCGCTACATCTCCGGCTACCAACGCTGCTTCGGCCGCGGCCTGTTCGTCCACCAGGACACGGTATAACGAATCCCGAGTGCTTTATTTTGGCCGAACGGCCGTGGTACCCGCCCGAAGTCTCCGGTCCCCTCGCCTGGCATGCGCCATGATGGCCCTCGTGACCGACGATCCGTACGCCGCCGCGGCGGCCAGCGCCGCCCGCCTCGCCGCCCTCCTAACCCCTGGGGCCGGCCCGCATGACGTCGCGGTCGTCCTCGGTTCGGGCTGGACTCCCGCCGCCGACGCGATCGGCGCCGCGAAGGCTGAGATCCCGCTGGCCGAGCTCGGCGGGTTTCCCGCATCCACCGTGCCTGGACACACGCCGACGGTGCGTTCGGTCACCGCGGGGCCGCTGCGGGTCCTGGTGTTCCTCGGCCGGGTGCACATGTACGAGGGGCTGTCACCCGCCGCCGTCGTGCACGGCGTGCGGACGGCGGTGGCGGCGGGCTGCCGCACGGTGGTGCTGACCAACGCGGCGGGCGGGATCCGGGCCGGGCTCAGCGTCGGGCAGCCGGTGCTGATCAGCGACCATCTCAACCTGACCGGCGCATCCCCGCTCTCCGGGCCCGCGCCGCCGGCCGGCCAGCGGTTCGTGGACCTGACCGACTTGTACTCGGCGCGGCTGCGAGCGCTGGCCCGCGACGCCGACCCGAGCCTGGCCGAGGGGGTCTACGCGATGGTGCCGGGTCCGCACTACGAAACCCCGGCCGAGATCACCATGCTGGCCCGGCTCGGGGCCGACCTTGTCGGTATGTCGACAGGCCTTGAGGCGATAGCCGCCCGCCAGCTCGGGGCCGAAGTGCTCGGCATCTCCCTGGTCACGAACCTGGCGGCGGGCCTGGCCGGGCACGGCCTGTCCCACGCCGAGGTCATCGAGGCCGGCCAGGCCTCCGCCAGCCGGATGGGTGCCCTGCTCGCGGCGATCCTCCCCCGCGTCTAACCGGGCTAGCCCGTGATCAGCTAGCCC
>PMOU01000178.1 GCA_003161205.1 Actinomycetota bacterium
CTAGCCCAGCGATCGGCTCGCGTAGTGCCTCTCCCCGCCCGCTATTTACTCAGCGCACGCCGGTACGCGGCGAGGAGTTCCGGAACCTGCAATTCCCAGCTCAATTCCAGGGAAAGTCGCCGCTGACCGAGCTCGCCCATGCCGCTTCGCATCTCCTGGTCGTCCAGCAGAGACATTATGCAGTCGGCCATGGAAGTTGGGTCGTTGCGAACTGCATAGAGGCCTGCCTCGCCGGCCGAGAACCTACCCTCGCGCAGGTCGAACTGCACTATAGGCTTTCCGACCGACATATACTCCAGCACCTTATTCATTGTCGATATATCGTTCATCACGTTGGCCTCATCTGGGTTCACGCAGACATCGGCAGTCTTCAGGACTGCGCCAAGCTCATCATCGGATAGCCTGCCGGTAAAGGCTATTAGCTCATCGAGCCCAAGCGAGTGGACGCGTTTTACCAACCGCGGAAACTCGGGGCCCGCACCCACCAGCACGAACTGGACATCCCGTTGTCCCCGTTCTTCGACCATCACCGTGGCGGCATCGATAAGGTAGTCCAGTCCATCTTGAATTCCCATGACCCCGACGTAGGCGACCAGATACTTCTTGCCACAGCGCCACTTCTCATCGGGCCGGGAATTCGCAAACCGGCCAGCCGCCGGAGCCGAGCGCACGATGAAGACATCGTCGTGCGCTGCCCGACCTCGGCTAAGCGCAATCTGGCGATAGCTCTCATTGGTTTCGATCGACACGGCCGCAAGCCGGTATGTGACCCGCTCGAAGAGCTTGACCAGGCGCACGAGCGTACTGCGTTCAGGATGACCCTTCGCGATCATGAGCTCGGGACAGGCGTCATGGTGATCATAAATAAGACGGCCGCCCAAGGCCATCAGCGGAAGAGCGACCAGGAAGAGCAAATCAGGAGGATTACAGGCGTGGATTATTTTTATGCGATACCGCAGTCTAATCCGGAGGGCGATTCGGAGTTGTGCCAGAATCGCAACTCCATATTCTGCGATGTAGCCTACCGCGCGGCCCGCCTCCAGCCAGGGCGCGTACCGGTAGATGCGGATACCCTCGATAATTTCGCAGCGCCTAGGATAATCTTTAGTCGCGGGGCAGATAACGTGCACCTGAAATCCGGCGCTAGTAAGCGCAAGGGCCTCTTGCCACACTCGCCTGTCAAACGGGACGGGAAGGTTTTGCACAAGAATTAGGATGTGCGTCTGGTCGGTAGATCGCTTCCGCATTATAGTCAACTGAGGATTCGCCTTCCAGGAGCAGCGACGCCATTACTCTGACGAGCGGGCAATAGGCCGCCAGGACATCTCCGCCGTTCCGCCCTTACCCGACATGTCTTAGCCAGTCGGAGCTCGGCGGATCTTATTCGGGGAAGCCGCATTATTGCCGCAGCCTGAAGTTTCGTCACATCGGTGATTAATTGGGCAGTAATTTCATTCTGGCGTTTCTACCTGGACTGTAGCCCGTGGCTCTAGCCGCGTCCACCGCATTAACCTGGAACCAGCCAAGTTAAGGAACTCGAGCTTCGTTTTAAAGACGCCAGTACTCTGCCGGGAGCGAAGCTTTCCGGAGACATCTTCCCTAACCCGGCTGTTACTTACTAACAAGCAGGAACTAGGCAAACCAGGCCCACCCTCACGCAGCACACTGCAATCAACGGAGCGGCTCCGGTCGAAGAAAATAGCCCTATACCGGACATGCGTGAGAACGCCGCCTGGAACTCTTTCCGACCGCCAGGCGGGGCTCCGGCGTGTTCCGTGAATGTCCCATTCCTGGCTCATCAAGGCCGTGGAGACGGAGGGTCTCGGCGGGGCGGTGTGGTCGCGTCGGCTCGCGGACCAGGCGGCGAGGTCCGGTACGGCGGCGTGCGCGCTGGCCAGGCCGGTGACGGCGTAGGCGGGTCTCGGTGCGGCCGTGCCCGGTCACGCACCGGCGGCCAGGTCCTCGCCGTCAGGACCAGATTCGACCACGCGCGACACCACGCTCCACAATGCCATTGCGGGTATGCCGCATCTCGTTCACGTAGACCCCAGAGACCTGCATGGTCACGTGGCATGCCCCGAGCGGTACAGGAAACCCAGGAGCAGTGGCGCGCCTGGTTACCTGGGGCAGGGCCATCGCCTCTGGGATCAGCCCGGCCTTGCGGCCGAGGAAGGGAACCTCGACGGTGTCGCCGCGCCAGCAGGCGGCGCGCCAGCGGGCGGCGCGGTAGCAGGCGGCGCGGTAGCCCGCGGCGGCCGACAGCCGACCCCGTACCGGCGAGGCCGCCGCCCAGTAAATCGCGTCATTCAGGTTGCGTACTAGCCACCCGTGCGGCTGTCAGCCACGTCCGGCCTGCTACTTTGCGGCCTCTCGGGACCGCAGGTAGGCGCAGATAGTGTCTACGCTGGCGAAATGCTCCGGGAGCATCTCCGCATTGTCGTCCATCGTGACCCCGAACCGCTCTTCCACGAAGATCACCAGCCTGAGCAGGCTCAGCGAATCCAGGATGCCGCTGTCCAGCAGCGGGGCCTCATCCGCCAGCGGCAGCAGCGCCGGGTCCCTGACGAGTTCCCGGCTGATGTACTCGTTGATAACCGTTTCCACGTGAGCACCTTCCCTCTGTTCCTTCTCTAGCTAGCACTTGTCCTGCCGGCCGTCCCCGGCCGGCTCCAGCTGCTTGCGTGCGAGGCCGACCCGGTCGACCTTGCCGGTCGAGGCCCTCCCCGGCGAAGATGACCGTCCGCAGGGCCGGCAGGTCGAACTGCTCCAGGGCGCCGTAGCTGGCGAGCAGCGTCAGACCGAGGGCACCGAGTACCAGACCGAGATCCTCTCGGCTTCCAGCCACCAGCGGACTCACAGCAAAGGTACGCGTACCCTCGCACACATAGAAAGACGCGGACACACCATCGCAGGTTTACCTTGCAAGCTCTCCCGGCCAGGAGAAACCGGCATTTGTTCACAATTCGTGACCTAAACGGCCATGACGAGCCGGAGCCATCGAGCGAGGCGCTGGGCTACCGGAAAGCCGATCGGGTCCGGGCCCGCACGCGCTCCGGCGGAACCTCACGTCCAGCCATCAACACCAGCCCCTAACGGATCAGGTGTTCGGCAATCCCTTGAGCGTGACGCTGCGATAAGTCCCAAATTTTCCACTACAGACGAATCCTCCACGGAAATGTTAAAGGTACTAGGTTGGCGACGAGGCCGGGACCAGGCGCACCGGAAGGGACTCCAGGCCATGCATGAGGGTGCTCGGGCGCCAGCGCAGCGTGTCCGGCGGCACCGCCAGCGTCAGTGAGGCGAACCGGTCCAGCAGCCCGCGGAACGCGATCTCGCCCTCCATCCGGGCCAGCGGAGCACCCAGGCAGTAGTGGATGCCGTGACCGAAGGCCAGGTGCCCCGAGTTATCCCGGCTCAGGTCCAGCCGGTCGGGGCCGGCGTAGCGGGACGGGTCCCAGTTGGCTCCGCTCAGTGAGACGAGCACCACTTCGCCCGCATCGATCCGTACTCCGTCGATCTCCAGCGACTTGCGGGCCAGCCGGAACGTGGCGTTGTTGACCGGGTTCACGTACCGCAGCAGCTCCTCCACGGCACCTTCCAGCAGCGCGGGGTCGGTGCGCAGCCGGGCCAGCTCACCGGGGTTGAGCAGCAACGCCAGGGTGCCGCTGGTAATCAGGTTGACCGTGGTCTCATGTCCGCCCACCAGGAGCAGGAACATCATCGAGAGCAGCTCGTTCTCGGTGAGCCGGTCGGCTTCGTCTCGGGCCGCGATCAGCGCGGATACTAGGTCGTCGGTGGGCTCGCGTCGCCGGGTGGCCAGCAAGCTGCGGAAGTAGCTGATCATCGCGGTGGCACTCTCGTTGAACGTCTCGGGTGAGACATTGTCCGCGACGATGGTCGTCGACCAGGCCCGGAAATGGTCCCGGTCGGCTACCGGCACGCCGAGCAGTTCGCAGATGACCGTGATCGGCAGCGGGAAAGCGAACGCGGCGAGCAGGTCCACCTCGCGCTGAGTCGACATGCCGTCGAGCAGGTCGGCCGTGATGGCGGCGATCCGCGGCCTGAGCGCCTCGACTCGGCGCGCGGTGAAGGCCTTACTCACCAACCTGCGCAGTCGATCGTGGTCGGGCGGGTCGAGGTTGAGCATGTGCATATGGATGGCGGCGAAGTTAGAATCCCGGTCCGACCGCCAGGCCTTCGGCACCTTCACCAGCCGGGGATCGTTCAGCGCGGCGCGCGCCTGCGCGTA
>PMOU01000280.1 GCA_003161205.1 Actinomycetota bacterium
CTGACTAGTGACCACCGCACCCAGCGGGCCTCGTCAGCTCTCGATCCGGACCACGGACCGCCGGGCGAGCCGGGCCCGCACTCGTGCCCGCAGCACCTCCCGCTGCCCCCCGGACAACATCCGCAGCACGCCGAACGGGTCGGTCAGCCGCTTGCCCCCGATCGTCCGGACTAGCACCGCCTGCCGCCACGGGCCGAATTCGGGGCGCTCCCGGGTCCCCGTGAAGGGCCGGAGATAACCGAGCAGATCGTCCCGGTCCACCGGCCGGGCGAGCACGGTCAATCCGTCATCTTCTTCAAAGGGAAAACTGCCCCACAGCTCAGCTTCCGCGTAGCTCGGATAACGCCACAGAGCCCGGAGGTTCGCGATCAGAGCAGGACGAAGAGCCTGGAGGTCGGGCAGGCTAATCTCGCACCCGGCCTTCGCCACTGCCTGGCCCACGACCTGGACGTACCTCCGCACGAGGGCCTGGTAGTCCGTCAGGCCCCACCTCGCTGTCACACTGCCGCCGTCGGCATCCAAACGGGGCACCCATCGGTCACCGGCCCGCGCGTACCCGATCGTCGAACCGCCGCTGCCCGCGCAGAAACTCTCCAGGAGATAGACCAAGGTCCGCCGCTGCTTCGATTCCAGACCCCGGGCGTCGATGAGGAAGGCCCGGCTGTCCCGCGGGGCATGCTCTGAGCCCCGCCCGCACAACCCGCCGACGAAGTAGCACGTTACCTGGGTCCCCTGGTCCGCGGCGACCGCGACCAGCGACGCCGATGATTGTCCAAGCCATCCGATATCGACCAGCGCGACCCGGCGGCCGCTGAGCATTTTCTCCTGTCGCAGGTATCCCACCATCGACTCGTACGCAGCCGCTGCCCGCGACCTGGCCATGGACTGGACGAGCGCCGAAGCAGCCAGCGCGTCGACCAGCTCAGCCTGCCGGTCTCCTAGCGGCGCATCCAGCGCCGCACCGGGAAGCGCGTCGGCCAGCGCAGCGTTCATTTCTTCGTCGCTGAGATCGAGCCGCTTCAGCAGTTCCCGCAGAGTGCCGGGGCCGTACGGGGCCAGCAAGGCCCGCAGCGCCGCGACGAAACCGGGACCGTCATTCAGGTTAAGTGTGGGCAGGTGCCAGGCCAGGCGGCTGCCGTACAGGTAGCGGCACTCGATATCCGGAGCCAGGCCCAGTTCCCGCTGGAGCAGCTCCGCCGCGGCGAGCAAGATCTCCCCGTCTCTGGCGACGAAGTACAGGACTGCGATGCCGTCAGACTGGGCCGATAGCAGAGCCCACGAGGCCGCGGCAAAGATCGCGGGGCCCGCCACGCCGGTGACCACTGAGAGCAGCGCCGCCGGGGACCGGCCCGATTCCTCCAGCCGCAGGGCCCGGCCTGCGCCCGCCAGGCAGGCACCTAGCAAACCGCCCGTCCCAGCCAGGTCGGCGCCCGGGCTTCCGCTCGTCACCGCGTCGAGGGTTTTTTCGTACCGGTTCGGGTTGGCCGCCAGCAGCGGCCCGAAGGCCACCCCGGCCACGGCGCTTCCCGCGCCGTCGCTCCTCAGGTCGTTGCCGATGTGCAGCATCTCGCCGCGCTGCACCTCGAAGCGCGCCATGGCCTCGCGGAACAGCGAGCCCGTGCCCTTCCTGCGGCCGAGATCCCCGGAGCTGAGGACCGGACCGGGCGGGCACTCCAGCCGGTCCAGGCATTCCTCGATAAACGCGGCACGATGTGGCGTATCGGTCAGATAGCAGATCGCCTCCTGCCATATTCCGGCAAGCAACGACCGGGCCGCCGGATTCGCCGAGAGGCCGCGTGCTTCGAATTCCTCCTCCAGGGCGGCCGCCTGCTCCTGCTGCCGCGCATCCCAGCCGTACAGCGAACCCAGCCGCGCGTACACCGCCGCCAGCGTTATGTCTTCACCACCGCCCGCGGCCCGGGCATAATCCTCGGCTTGCGCTCGCATCCGCGCGAAATCGGCCGAGCCCGGCACGCCGGTAAGGCGCCGGGCCACCTCGCGGCCGAGCAGCAGCCACAATGACTCCTGGGAAATGAAGTCACGTATCAGGCACGTGTCAAATACGTCTAAGGTGAGTAGACTGTACCTTTTGCCGAGGTCGTGACCGGCCGTTACACCCGATTCCTGCGGTCGGCTCATGTACGTTCCCTTCGGATCCGGATGCTTCGCCGAAGCGCGACATCGCTTAATGTCGATGTGATAGAAAAGCCGAATGGAGAGCATTACTCAGAACACAATGTACCGGCGGATTGTCGATCCGGCACGCAGGATGGTGCGACGCTGGGCATTCGGCGATGTTGTCCACTTTGATCCTGGTCCGCCCTATCTTATTGCTGAATCTCCTTCTTTTGCGCCTGCGCGAGTGGTCGTCCACTCAGAAGATGATCCGCCGGTTCGTGTCGGCCGTTATTCTTCGGTCAACGAGACGGTAACGTTTTTGACTGGCGGTGAACACCGGACCGATTTGGTCACTACCTCCTGGTATTTCTCTTATAGGCTGGGACTTGGCGAGCCCGAGACCAACGGAAGCCGTGGGCCGATCCTCGTCGGTAATGACGTCTGGATCGGCCGCGAGGCCATGATCATGAGCGGGGTTACCATCGGCGACGGCGCCGTTGTCGGGGCGCGCGCGCTCGTCACCAAGGACGTTGCCCCGTATGAGATCGTCGGCGGCATCCCCGCCCGTCACCTCCGCTGGCGGTTCAGCGAGGAGGTCCGGGCCGGGCTGCTGGCCACGGCCTGGTGGGAGTGGCCGGCCGACAAAGCCATCGCCCATCACCGCCAGCTGCAAAGCCCCGATGTCGCCGGCTTCGTCGCCCGGCACACGGGCTGGCCAGCTCAGGTATGTCCGGACTGCCCGCCCGAGCCCACGTCGCCGGCCGTGCCGGCCAACTCGCACCGCCGCTCCGCGCCGTGAGCCGCGTGAGACGCTCTCGACGCGGCACCGTTAAATCTGGCCGTCCCAGCCGGACCTGATGGCCCCGCTGGTCGGCTGGCCGTTACGGCAGCGCGGGGAGCGACCGGGCGCGAGCCTTCATCAAAGACAGCCGCAGCCACGTTTGCGTCTGGCAACGGATTCGGGCGTGAGCGCCCAGGCAGACGGCTGTCCGGCCGGTCCGATGAAGCCTCGGGGACGATCTTGAGTCCGTCGATCTGCTGATGGAATGCGCCCTGGGGTCAGGGCAGTCAGGGGTTGGGCGTCGTCCTCTACGCGTCCGTCTTGTGCGTCTTCTTGTGCGTCTTCTTGTGCTCATGCCGGTGCCGGTGCTGACTGGCCGTCGGCTTAGCCTTGGTGACGACGAGCCGGAACAGATAGGTGCCCTGGCTAGCGTAGATGACGTGCCAGTCCGGGCTCGCGATCAACGCGTTTCGCCACGCCAGCGCTTGGCTCAGGGTTTCCTGGCCGTAGTCGACGCCAGACGCCACCGACGCGGGTGACCACACGGCGTACAGCTCATTGGTTGCCCCGCCGATCCTTCCGGCGTACCGGAGGTAGCCCCTGGACAGGGCGCTGACATCGATCGCGTCGGGTTTCCTGGCCAGGGCCTGGGCCGGCGCGATGATGAGGGTCCAGGCCACGGAACGAGGGTTCAGCGGAGAAAGGTTGATGCTCACCGGCAGGTTTCCGTCGGAAAGCGTCAGCAGGAAACTGTCCGAGGCCGCTCTGGTCTCGTAGGTTCGCATGGCCTGGAAGTCGGCCGGGCGGATCACGCTCCCGTTATCCAGGCCGAACGCCGCGACCAGGTACGTCCCAGTCAGGAGCACCGCCGTGGCCGCGTAGACGCCGTTTACCCATCGCCGCGGGCCGGGAGCCGCTACCCGCAGCGTCATCGCGGCCAGCCAGGGTATGGCGAAAAGCGCGGCCCGGAAGATCCCCTCGTTCCCGTAGGCGTTCACCATCACCATGCCCAGTCCCACGCCGGGGCAGGCCATGAAGGCCCATGCTGAGCGGTCCCTGATGGTCCGCACGAACCCGATGCTGGCCAGAGCTATGAGCACCAGGAGCCCGAGGGCCAGCGCGTGTGCGCTCTCGGCGACGATCGGCAGCCGTTCCATGCCGGGCGTGACAGCCGTCACAGGCGTATGCAAGTTAGTCATGTTCAACATGTCGGACAGGGAGATGAAACCGGACAGGTCGTCTCGGTTCAGCATGGCCCAGCCGAGGGCGGGGAGCAGGATGGTGGCCGGCACGTACCACGGCCGGATCGTCCGGAAGATCACGAGAACCACGAGCACGCCGCCCACGATGAAAGGGCTGAGCTCGTGGGTAACGGCCAGGGCGCAGCCCGCCAGGACAAGCAGGATGAACCTCCCGCGCTCATCCAGGCCGGCCCAGCGCGGTCCCTGCCCGCCCTGATCTGGCCCGCGCTGATCCGGCCCGGGCGAGCTGACCGCCAGGCCGAAGACGCCCAGGCCGAGAGCGAACCCTATCGACTGCGGGGAGAAATAGTCTTCCCCGATCGCATTGACCAGGACGACCAGGGCGATGGCGGCCCAGATTCGGTACGCCGATGAGGTTAGCCGCCCGAAGAAGAGCCGCAGCTCCACCACGGCGAGAACACCGACCAAGAACGGCCAGTAGGTGGCGATGCCGGTCGGGTCGTGGATCCCGGCCAGGTCACACAGCCACGCAATGCCGGAGAAGAACCCCGAGTATGCCTGGTAGATCCCGGTCCCGCGGTCCAGGAAGTGCGCCTGCAGGACCGTCTGCACCAGCTGGATGTGCTTCGCCGCTGTCTGATCCCTGGGCATGGCATACACCAGGGCGGGGGTAACCGTGAGTGCAGCCAGCAATGACAGCACGCCGGACGCCGCGTGCCACTCGCTGCGGCCGCGGGCCAGGACGATCCCGGCCAGCAGGCAGGCTAGGCCCGCGTACCAGAACACCGAGATCTTGGGCAGGAATCCCAGAACGCCGGGAATGATGTGCCCCAAGCGGATAGTGGCCGTAACCCAGAGCGCGTTCCCGGCCAAGATGCAGGCGGTCGACGCGCCCGGGCCTCTCCGCAGCCCGCCACCCAGGCTGCCCCAGGGCCGACCGAACAGCTCACTCCAGGACTGCCGGGCCAGCACGCGAGCGCAGGCCCACGCGTGCACGGCGGCCGCGGCCGCGCCGATGACCACCGCCACAAGCACCGGGTGCCACCACGGCGT
>PMOU01000391.1 GCA_003161205.1 Actinomycetota bacterium
GCCCTTGTGCTTCGGCGCGTCCGGATCGGTCCGGCACAGCGCCATGCCGATCTGGCTATGCTGCGCCACCGAGGTCCATACCTTCTGCCCGTCCAGGATCCATCCGCCGCCCCCCGGCGCCGGCCCGGCGCGGGTCTGCAGGCTGGCCAGGTCGGACCCGGCTTCCGGCTCGCTGAACAGCTGGCAGGCGATCACGTCGCCGCGGTACATGGCCGGCAGATAACGGTCCTTGATGGCCTGCTGGCCGTGGGCCAGGATGGTCGGCCCGATCATGCCCAGCCCGATCACGCTCAGCGTGCCGGTGTCGGGGACGTCGTAGCCGGACTCCACGCTGTCGTAAATCAGGTCATGGACCGCGGTCAGACCACTGCCGCCGTACTCCGGCGGCCCGGAGATCCAGCCGAACCCGCAGCTGTACCGGGTCCGCTGCCAGGCCCGGGCGGCGCGCAGCTTCCGCTCCTCCACCTCCGGTGGGTCCGAGCTGAAGTAGGGCACGCTGTCGTCGCCTTCGCCCCAGCGGAACTCGGCCCGTTTGCTCCTCGGGGCAGCGTGGGCGTCGAGGAACGCACGCGCCTGCCGCGTGAAGTCGTCCAAGTCATGCAGGTCATGCACGTCGTCAGGCATCGGTCCCCCTCAGGTCGACAGGATGGTGACCGCGGACACGCCGGGGGCGCCGTACAGGTGGGCGTAGCCGACCGCGGGCTCCCCCGGCACCTGGCGGGCTCCCGCGGTGCCGCGCAGCTGGCGGACCAGTTCATGGATCTGGCGCAGCCCGGAGGCGCCGATCGGCTCGCCGTTGCCGATCAGGCCGCCGTCGGTATTGACCGGCAGGCTGCCGCCGATCCCGGTCTCGCCGTCGGCGATCAGCCGCTCCTGCTCACCGTCCTTGCACAGCCCGTTCTCGGCCATGTGGATGATCTCCGAGCCGGCGTCGGTGTCCTGCAGCTGCGCCACCGCCACGTCCTGCGGCCCGATGCCGGCGATCTCGTACGCCTCCCGCGAGGCGTCCACCGTGGGGCTGGGCGCGTGCTCGCCCGCCGGCAGCGACGGGCTCTGCAGCTCGAACGCGCCGATCCGGCGGCTGCGCAGCGTGCAGGCGCGCACCCGGACCGGACGCCCGGCGTATTTGTGCGCCTGGTCGGCGCGGCACAGCACGACGGCCCCGGCGCCCTCGTCCGGCCCGCAGTACATGAACTGGCGGAGCGGGTAGTTCAGCACCGGGGAGGCCAGGATGTCCGCCACCGACAGCGGGGTGCGCCGCCACGCGTTCTCGTTAGCTGAGGCGTTGCGGAAGTTCTTGGCCGCCACCATGGCCAGCGTCTGGTGGGTGATGCCGTGGTCGTGCATGTAGCGGTTGATCTTCATGCCGAAGAAATGCGTGGTCAGGAACAGGCCGGTCTGGCCGTACCAGGAGGGCAGGCCGGCCACCGACGGGTCGGCCGCGAACGCGCCCCTGGGGTGCTTGTCCATCCCGATCGCGATGGTCAGGTCGTGCTCGCCGGTCTCGATGGCCCGGGCGGCCATCGACAGCGCGGTGCCCGCGGTGGCGCAGCCGTTGAACACGCCGCGGAGCGGCACACCGGTCAGGCCGAGGCGGCCGATGACGGCGTCCGGGTTATAGACCTCCAGGCTGCCCACGAACCCGGCCCGGACCTGCGGCCAGCTGACCCCGGCGTCGGCGAGCGCGGCCCGGACCGCATCGGCGGCCATGTCCATCGCGGACTTGCCGCCGAACCGGCCGAACGGGTGCAGCCCGACGCCGATGATAACCGCTTCCATCATGCCTCCCCGATTACGGGCGCGAACGCGAACGTCATGATCTCGGTGCCGTCCGGGCTGACGCTGTACGGCACGATCGCCAGCCGCATCGGCTGGCCGATGGATAGCCGGGCCGGATCAGACTCGGTCAGCCGGGCCTCGACCATGACCTCGCCGGACAGTTCGACGTAGCCCAGCGCGTACGGCTGGAAGGTCGCGGCGGTGTCGGCGCCGTCGTAGGGCGGGCTCGGCGGCCTGAAGTCCTGCGTGGTGAACGTCCACAGTGTGCCGCGGCCGGGCAGCAGCCTCTCGGTGGCCTCGGTCCCGCCGCACCGCTGGCAGGCCGGTCCCGCCGGGAACCCGACCAGACGGCAGCTTGCGCACTGCGCCCCGATCAGCTGGGGCTCGTCGGAGGGCCAGGTGAAAAGGCCTTCCGCCACTGGGATCTGGCGGGATCCGGTCATCGCCGCACGCTCCTGCCCGCCGGCCGCGGCCGGCTCTTTTCCCGGGGCGCCGCCGGCTCCCGTGGGCGGAGCGGCCAGCGCGCTTCTCGTTTCGAAGGCTACCCTGAATACATATAACTATGTAAACTCTTTATACCCGATGATGGCCGAACCACGCTAGCGCGGTGCGTACTAGAGAGGAAACGATGACTAAGATCTGGGCCAACTCCGCGGACTCGCACGTGCTGGAACCCGCCGACCTGTGGCTGCAGTCGCTTCCGGCCAGGCTGGCGGAGCGGGCACCGCGATCCGAGCGCGGCGACAAGTACGAGATCCTCTACATCGACGGCGAGCGGATGGACCGCCAGCTGAACGACTTCATGGACGCGATGCGCCCGCCGGGTGCCCGGGACCTTGACATCCGGCTGAAGGACCTCGACGGCGAAGGCGTGTGGGGCCAGCTCGCGTTCCCCTCGATGGGATTCTGGACCGTCAAGATCACCGACCGGGAGCTGGCCAGGGAAACGGTACGCGCCTGGAACGACTGGGCGCACGCCGAGATCCTGAGCAAGAACCAGCGGGTCATCCCCACGGCGTGCGTGTCCACGGCGAACATCGACGATGCGGTCGCCGAGCTGGAACGCGCCGCCGGGCTCGGCTTCCAGGCCGTGTTCCTGCCCAGCCAGACGCGCCCCGGCGAGGAATACGCGCTCGATCGCTGGGAGCCGGTGTGGACCGCCGCGGAGCGGGCCGGGGTCGTGCTCGGCTTCCACATCGGCACCGGCGGGGACACGGTGGTGTTCCGCGGTCCCGGCGGCGCCATCGTCAACTACATGGAGACGACCTATCCCGGCATGCGGGTCGTGTCGCACCTGGTCGCGGGCGGCGCCCTGGACCGCCACCCCGGCCTGCGCATCCTCATCGCCGAGGGCGGCGCGTCCTGGGTGCCCGCCATCGGGGACCGGATGGACGAGGCCTACCGGCAGCACGGCATGTTCGTCCGGCCCAAGCTGA
>PMOU01000350.1:0-128 GCA_003161205.1 Actinomycetota bacterium
ATGGTGCACCTATGGCTTCCGGGCGGAGATGGGCTGTGCTGGGGCCGGGCAGGGGCGCGTCAGGCCGGTGGATCGGTGAGCGCGGCGATCCTGCGGATCAGGGCCTCCTTGACCTCGGGGGCGAGCGG
>PMOU01000350.1:295-2667 GCA_003161205.1 Actinomycetota bacterium
CAGCAGGTCGTCGCGGGTGCGGAAGTGGTACATGAGCCCGGGCTTGGTCAGGCCGGCCTCCTCGGCCGCCGCCTCCAGGGTCAGGGCGGTGATGCCGTGCCGCTCGGTCACCCGCACCGCGGCCTGCAGAATCTGGGTCTTCGAACTTGGTCGCACCCTATAACTTTACCATCCGGAAGGTAAAGTTATAGCTCAGGGAACGCGGCCCCACCCGGCTGCCGAAGCTCGTCCGCCCCATACGGCCGCCGGCATGGAGTCTCCGGCGTGCCGGCTAATCAAGCCACCCCGTATTCACCGCCGGGTCTGGGTGGTGAGGCGGCCCTCGCTGTGCGATCGTTGGATCACCGGGCCCAATAGGGGTCTTGGCGCAGGGCCCCGGAGTGGCGGCACGCGGGTCCGGGGGTGGTGATGGCCAGGGTCTATGTGTCGTCCACGATCGCCGATCTGGAGCGGGAACGGCGAGTCGTCATGGACTGGCTTGTCGCGGCGGGACACCAGCCCGTCCACAGCTACCTGCCTGATAGCGACACGGTCCGGGACAGCTGCCTGGCGGATGTGGACGGCTGTGACCTGTATGTGCTGATCCTGGGGCACCGGTACGGGTTCCAGCCCGAACAGGACAATCCGGAGGGCCTGTCGATCACGCACCTGGAGTTCCGGCGGGCGGGCCAGTCGGGTATCCCGCGGATCGCGTTGCTGAGCAACAGCATCCTCGACGTGGGCCTGTCCGATGTGGCTGATCCGCCGCGGCTGGCGCTGGTATCAGCGTTCCGCGGGGAGGTGGCCCGCGAGGTACGCCCGGCCAAGTTCAGCGATCAGCACGGGTTGATCCAGGGGTTGAGCACCGGGGTCCCGGCCGAGCTGGCCAAAAGGGATACGCGGTCCGCCCGTCAGGCGAGGGCGGGCCGGGCGCTGCGGCTGGCGCCGCGGCCGGTGTTCCTGGCCGGGCGGGAGGAGCTGCTGGCGGAGCTGGAGGGTCGGCTGGCCGGGGCTGAGGATGCCGGACCGCGGGTGGTGGCCTTGTGCGGGTTGGGCGGGGCGGGCAAGACCAGCGTAGCTGTGGAGTATGCCCACCGTCAGCTGGGCAGGGTCGGGGTGGCCTGGCAGTTCTCGGCCGAGGATCCGGCGGTGCTGGCAGCAGGCTTCGGCGAGCTGGCCTCCCAGCTCGGCACCGGAGAGGGCGGGGACCCGGTGGCCTGGGTGCACGAGCTGCTAGCCGCCAGCCCGGCGCGGTGGCTGCTGGTGTTCGACAACGCGCCAGATCGCGCGTCGGTGGCCCGGTTCGTGCCCCCGGCCGGGCCCGGGCGGGTGCTGATCACCAGCCGTAATCAGATCTGGCCGCCCGGCCAGGTGCTGGACGTGCCGGTGCTGGACCCGCAGGTGGCCGCGGACTTCCTGGCCGACCGCGCCGGCGACGCGGACCGGCGGGCGGCCCTGGACCTGGCCGGCGTGCTGGGCGGGCTGCCGCTGGCGCTGGAACAGGCCGCCGCGTACGTCCAGGCCAGCGGGGGTACCCTGCCGGGTACCTGGCCTCATTCCGGCAGCGGCGCCCGGACCTGCTGGCCCGGGGCGATCCGACCGGGTACCCCGCGACGGTGGCCACCACCTGGCGGCTGGCGTTTGAGGACCTGCGGCAGGCCGCGCCGGGCGCGGCCGGGCTGCTGCGGCTGCTGGCGTTCTGCGCGTCCGAGGCGATCCCGCTGCGGCTGCTGCTGCAACCCCGCCCCGGACTCGCCCGACGGCTCGGCGAGCAGGTCGCGCCGGTGCTGACACCGCTGCTGGAAGACGAGCTGGCAGCCGGGGACGTGATCGCGGTGCTGCGCCGGTATTCGCTGGTCACCCCGGCCACCGGCGGGTCGGTGTCGGTGCACCGGCTGGTCCAGGCCGTCACCGCCGACCAGATGCCGACCGGGCTGGCCGACCGGTGGCGGCAGGCCGCCGCCGCCCTGATCGAGGCCGCGATTCCCGCCGATCCGGAACTGCCCGCGAACTGGGGGGTGTACGCGGCGCTGCTGCCGCATGCGCGGGCGGTGCTTGACCTGACCAGCGGCGGCATGGGGCGGATCGCGGACTATCTGGGCCAGAGCGGGAGCTACCCGGCGGCCCGGAACCTGTACCAGCTGATCGCCGACGCTTACCGGCAGGATGACGCCTACGGACCGGAGCACCGGGATACCCTGGTCGCCCACGTTAACCTCGCCTACTGGACGGGGGAGGCGGGGGACGCGGCCGGGGCCCGCGACCAGTTTGCCGCCCTGCTGCCGATCCAGGAGCGGGTGATGGGTCCCGAGGACCCGCGAACCCTGGCCGACCGCGGCGGCCTCGCTATCTGGACCGGGGAGGCGGGGGATGCGGCCGGGGCCCGCGACCAG
>PMOU01000248.1 GCA_003161205.1 Actinomycetota bacterium
CGGAAGTCCCAGTGCAGCCGCCGGGCGTGATGCTCCTGGATCACGAACGATCCGCCGTCGTGGCTCTCCCCCGCCGGCCCGGCGGGCGGCTGCGCCGGGACGGGTTCAGGAGTCCGGGCGGGATCCCGCTTGTCCCGGTAAACCTGCAGCTTATCCACGTCTCCCCCTTTACCCGGTTAAGGAGACTCCGAACGGGCACCACGGCCGTTCCGGAGAAAAGAAGCAAGCAGAGGACAGGGGCACGCTGGTGACCCCATGCTCATACAGTGGTCTGCGTGACCGAGACGTGGCAGGTGGAACCATCGGGGCCGCTGCGCGGCGACATCGACGTGCGCGGGTCGAAGAACGCCGTCACCAAGCACATGGTGGCCGCGATGCTCGGCGACGGGCTGAGCACCATCCGGAACGCGCCTGAGGTCGGCGACGTCGACATCACGGTGGCGATGCTGGAGTCGATCGGGTATCTGGTGGGCCGTTCGGTGGCCGAGATCACGATCTCGCCCGGGACCACGGTCGAGCCGCGGGTGCCTGAGGCGTTCACCGGGCTGAACCGGATCCCGATCCTGATGCTCGGGCCGCTGCTGCACCGCACCGGCGAGGCCTTCGTGCCGCTGGTCGGCGGGGATCCGATCGGGCGGCGGCCGGTCGACTTCCACATCGCGGCGCTGCGGGCGCTCGGCGCCGAGGTCGAGATGGGGCCGGCCGGGATCACCGCGCGGGCATCGCGGCTGTACGGCGCCCGGATCGACCTGCCCTACCCGAGCGTGGGCGCGACCGAGACGGTGCTGCTGTCCGCGGTGCTGGCCGAGGGCAAGACCGTGCTGCGGAACGCGGCCACCGAACCTGAGGTGGTCGAGCTCGCGTTGTTCCTGCAGCGGATGGGCGCGCAGATCGAGCTCAGCCCGGACCGGCGGATCGTCATCGAGGGCGTGCCGCGGCTGCGCGGCGCGTCGACCCGGCTGGCCGGCGACCGGCTCGAGGCGTTCTCCTACCTGGTGGCCGGGCTGATCACCCGGGGCGAGGTCCGGGTNNTCGACATCACCGACGAGTGGATCACCGCGTCCGCGCCCGACGGGCTGCGGCCGGCCGCGGTGCACACCGGCACCCACCCCGGGTTCATGACCGACTGGCAGCAGCCGCTGATGGTGCTGTTCACCCAGGCCGACGGGATGTCCGTGCTGCACGAGACGGTGTTCGAGAACCGGCTGGTGTACGTGCCCGCGCTGCAGAAGATGGGCTGCGAGATCGAGACCTTCGCGGCCTGCCTGGGCGGCCCC
This sequence comes from Actinomycetota bacterium, assembly GCA_003161205.1. The sequence continues at coordinate 1,278 of PMOU01000248.1, forward strand.
GCCTGCCGCTTCCACGACACGAACGCCGTGCACTCGGCCGTGATCCGGGGCGTGTCCAAGCTGCAGGGCGCGGACGTCACCATGCCGGACGTGCGCGCCGGGTTCTCCGCCGTGCTGGCCGCGGCGGTGGCCGACCGGCCTTCGGTGCTGCGCGGCATCCACCACATCGAGCGCGGGTACCACCGGCCGTTCGAGCAGTTCGCCTCGCTGGGCCTGACGATCAGGCGCGGCTGATCCGCAGCGGCTTCCGTACAGTTGAGGTATGGAATACCCGGATCGTGCCCGCGGGCGCGGCGAGCACGCACCGGCCGACGGCGCGGCTCCTGGGGGCGGACCTAGCTGAGCTGGAACGCAGCTTGCACGAGGTCCGGCTGCCGCGGGCGCTGGAGTACGCCCGGCTCAACGGGCTGAACACGATCGTCCGGAGCGGCCCGGGCGACCGGATCGGCATCATCGCGGCGGGCAAGACGTATCTCGACCTGCGAGAAGCCCTGTCCGTGCTGGGCCTGGAGGAGAACGAGCTGGAGCGGTACGGGATCCGGCTGCTCAAGCTCGGCATGATCTGGCCGCTGGAGCCGGAGATCATGGGGCGGTTCGCCACCGGGCTGGACCAGATCATCGTGGTCGAGGAGAAGCGGGCGTTCGTGGAGACCTCGGTCAAGGAGGTGCTCTACGGGCGGGCGCAGGCGCCAGCGGTGCACGGCAAGCGGGACGCCGACGGCGGCACATTGTTCGCGACCGCGGGCGAGCTCGACGCCGACGCGGTGGCCGCCGGGCTGGCCCGGGCGCTGGACCGGCTCGACCTCGCCCCGGTGCGGGCGTGGCGGTCGCGGACGCGGCGGGAGCGGCTCCAGCTGACGCTGCTGCCCCGCACGCCGTACTTCTGCTCCGGCTGCCCGCACAGCTCCTCGACCAAGGCGGACCCGGACGCGCTGGTCGGCGGCGGCATCGGCTGCCACGCGATGGTGCTGTTCATGCCGCCCGAGCAGGTCGGGCAGGTGGTCGGGCTGACCCAGATGGGCGGTGAAGGCGCGCAGTTCATCGGCTTGGCCCCGTTCGCCGACCGGGAGCACTTCGTGCAGAACATCGGCGACGGCACCTTCTTCCACTCCGGCAGCCTGGCGGTCCGGGCCGCGGTGGCCGCGAAGCTGAACGTGACCTACAAGCTGCTGTACAACTCCGCGGTGGCGATGACCGGCGGGCAGAGCCCGGCGGGCGGGCTGCCGCTGGCCCGCCTGGTCCAGTTGCTGCAGGCCGAGGGGGTGGCCAGGGTCGTGGTCACCACCGATGACCCGTCCCGGACCAGGGGCCGGTCGCTGCCGCGCGGGACGCAAGTCCGGCACCGCGACGACCTGCTGGCCGTGCAGCGTGAGCTGGCCGCCGTGCCCGGGGTAACGGTGATGATTCACGACCAGGAATGCGCCGCGGAAAAGCGGCGCAAGCGCCGCCGCGGAAAAGCGGAGACCCCGGCCGCCAAGGTGGTCATCAACGAGCGGATCTGCGAGGGCTGCGGCGACTGCGGGGAGAAGTCCAACTGCCTGTCGGTGCACCCGGTCGAGACCGAGTTCGGCCGCAAGACCCAGATCCACCAGTCGTCGTGCAACCTGGACTACTCCTGCACCGACGGCGACTGCCCGTCGTTCGTGACGGTGCTGCCAGGTTCTGCTGGGACGGGCGCGTCTCCGCGGCGGGTGCTCCCGGCGCCGCTGGCGTCCGGGGACCTGCCCGCTCCGGTCTCGGTCTCTGCTTTCGGTGGCGACCGGTTCCGGCTGCGGATCACCGGGATCGGCGGCACCGGCATCGTGACCGCGGCCCAGGTGCTGGCCACCGCGGCGGTCCTCGAGGACCGGCAGGTGCGGGCGCTGGACCAGACCGGGCTGGCGCAGAAGGGCGGCGCCGTCGTNNCGACGGCAGCTACCTCAAGGCCGCCGCCCCCGAACGGACCGTCGCCGTCATCTCGGTCACGCAGACGCCGACCGGCGCGATGGTGACCGACACATCGGTCGCCTACCCGGCGCAGGCAGCCATCCGGTCGGCGGTGGACGACGCGACGGCGCGAGCCGCCTACCTGGACGCGGGCGCGATCGCCCGGCACGGACTCGATGACGAGCAGTACGCGAACATGGTGCTGGTCGGCGCGGCCTACCAGAGCGGCGCGCTGCCGCTGTCCGCCGGGGCCATCGAGCAGGCCGTCGAGCTGAACGGGGTGGCGGTGGCGGCGAACATCCAGGCGTTCCGGCTGGGGCGGCAGGCCATGGCGGGGCCGTCCGAGCTGGCTGGCGCGACCGAGCCGGCGGCCGGGCCAGTGGCCGGATCGGCGGCCCTGTCGGCGGCCGGGTCGGAGCTGGACTCGCTGCTGGTAACGCGTATCGCAGACCTGACCAGTTACCAGAATGAGGGGTACGCGCGGCAGTACGCGGACTTCGTCCGGTCGGTCCGGGAGGCCGAGGCGGCGCGGACCCCCGGGGAAACCGGCGTTACCGAGGCGGTGGCACGGTACCTGTACAAGCTGATGGCGTACAAGGACGAGTACGAGGTGGCCCGGCTGGCCCTGGAGCCCGCGTTCGGCCAGGACATCGCGACGACGTTCGGGGCCGGCAGCAAGGTGTCCTACCGGCTGCACCCGCCGGTGCTGCGGGCGCTGGGGATGCGGCGCAAGATCGCGCTCGGGCCGTGGTTCCGGGTGGTGTTCCGCGGGTTGCGGACGATGCGGCGGCTGCGGGGGACGCCCGCGGACGTGTTCGGCTACAGCCAGCTGCGGCGGCTGGAGCGGCAGCTCATCGGCGAGTACCGCGACAGCGTGACCGGAGCGCTGGCGCAGCTGCGGCCGGGCAACCACGAGCTGGTGGTCCGGATCGCCGCGCTGCCGGATCTCATCCGGGGATATGAGCAGCTCAAGCTGGGCAACGTGGCACGCTACCGGCGCGAGCTTGCTTCTTTGGCGGCTGAGCTCTCCCGGCCGGAGGCCGTGGCGTCGGTCAGCGGCCGGGACCGGGAGGATGCTGACTAGGCTAAAGGGATGACCACGGCGTTCGTGCTTGGCGGCGGAGGGCTGCTCGGCGCGCATGAGGTCGGCATGCTTCAGGCGCTGTCGGAGGCCGGCATCCGGCCCGACCTGATCGTGGGCACCTCCATCGGCGCCATCAACGGCGCGCTCGTGGCGGCTGATCCGCCGGGGGCGGCGGCCCGGCTCCGCCAGATGTGGGAAGGCGACGAGCTGCGGCTCGCCTTCAGCGAGAGACTGTGGGGTCGTGCGGTACGGCTGGTGCGTTCGGGTACCCACCTGCATTCACTGGAGCCGCTGGGCCGGCTGCTGGCGGCCGCCCTGCCCGGGGAGGACTTCGCCGATCTGAAGCTGCCCTTCCAGTGCGTGGCGGCCAGCATCGAGGACGCGACCGCGCGCTGGTTCGCCAGCGGGCCGGTGGTGCCCGCGGTCATGGCCTCGTGCGCGGTGCCCGGGCTGCTGCCGCCGGTCGAGATCGGCGGGCAGCACTACTTCGACGGCGGCCTGGTGGACTCGATCCCGGTCGGGCGGGCCGTCGCCTTGGGGGCCAGCACCGTCTACGTACTGCAGGTGGGCCGGATCGAAAGCCCGCTGTCCGTGCCGACCCGGCCCTGGGAAGTGGGACTGGTCGCGTTCGAGATCGCCCGGCGGCACCGGTTCCACGAGGACATGTCGTCGCTGCCCGGCAACGTGCGGGTGCATGTGTTGCCGACCGGCGGCGAACGGCCACCGCCGGGACTGGCCCAGTTCCGGTACCGGGACAAGACCCGGGTGGGGCTCAGCATCGAGCGGGCGTATACGGCGTCGGCGACCTATCTCGCCGCGCTGACCAGGGACTGAGCGGCGCGATTAGCGCATCGCGGGAAGCATCCAGCGGCCCGGCGGCGGCAATGCGGATATGCACTAAGTCAAACCGCGGCGACGCCAGGACCTGAATGCGTACGTTGCGGTTTGGTACTGGAACCGTAACTAGTCAGCACCGTCCCTGAGGCAATCGATCCCGCCATTCCTCATCCTGCTTAATGTGCGCGCATGTGCTGCAGGCTTTCGGACGCCTGGATTTCCGTCAACGGCATCCGGGCCAACGGTTTCATACCGCCCGTAAACGGGCGACCGCCCTGGCTGGCGCTTTGCGGATGGTCATTGGTGTGTGTTTCATCGGGGTGGCGGCTGGCCCGTGTCCTGCATTATGGTTACGCTCGCAGAGTCCGGAAACGGTGCCTGGCAGTTCGGGAATTCGCGGGTGCCGCGTGGCCGGGATCGTGGCCTTTCGGGGCATGCTGGTGTCATTCAAGCTCGACTGCACGTTGATATCAGGGGGAAATCGCATGACAGTCCCGGTTTGCCTGGCGCCCTGGCCGCGGGTATCGGTCGTCATTCCCGCGCTGAACGAGGCGCGGAACCTCCCGCACGTTTTCGCGCAGATCCCGGCGCACGTGCACGAGGTCATCCTGGTCGACGGCCACTCCGCCGATGACACGGTCGCGGTCGCCCGGCAGCTGCGCCCGGACGTGCGCGTGGTCACCCAGGGCCGCACCGGCAAGGGCAACGCGCTGGCATGCGGCTTCGCCGCGGCCACCGGGGACATCATCGCGATGGTCGACGCCGACGGGTCCGCCGACCCGCGGGAGATACCCCGGTTCGTGCGGGCGCTCCTGGACGGCGCCGACTTCGCCAAGGGCACCCGGTCCGCCGCCGGCGGCGGCAGCGAGGACCTCACCCGGCTCCGCCACACCGGGAACCGGGTGCTCAGCGGGCTGTTCAACCTGTGCTACCGGACCCGCTACTCCGACCTGTGCTACGGCTACAACGTCTTCTGGCGCCGCTGCCTGCCGGTCCTGAGCCTGGACAGCACCTCCCCGCCGCGCGACGGCGACGACGGCCGGCTGTGGGGCGACGGCTTCGAGATCGAGACCCTCATCCACATCCGCATGGCCAAGTCCGGCCTGACCGTCACCGAGGTACCCAGCCAGGAACACCACCGGATCCACGGCGTCAGCAACCTCAGCGCGTTCAGCGACGGCCTCCGCGTGCTCCGGACCATCCTCGCCGAGCGGCTGCGCTCACGCGAAAAGGCCGCCGCCGGCCCCGCCCCGGCCCGGCCCCGGATCCCCCACCCCGCCACCGCACCCGACACCGCCACCCCGGCCCCGGCCCCGGCGGACCGCGCCGCACCGGTCCTGGCGGGCCAGGCTGACTAGTGACCACCGCACCCA
>PMOU01000517.1 GCA_003161205.1 Actinomycetota bacterium
CGCAGGACCTCGAAGATGAGCTTCTCGTTGTCGGCGCCCTCGCCGCTTTGCAGCCGGCCGATGTTCTCCAGCGCCGGGGTCTCGATCCGCTGGTATCCGTACCGCCGGTACACCGCCGAGATCGACTCGAGCACATGGTCACGGACAGCGACGTCAGCGGGCAGCAGATCCCGCATTCCCCTGGCCGGACTGTTGTCGATCTTCATAGCGCCTTCCCGTGCCAACCATGTCGGATACCGGACCGCCCGTAAGCGGCCCACGCACATGGTAAAGGCCACCGCGGGACTGGGTCGCACCAATAAACGGCCCGCGGTTTCTAACCGGCCCGTGGTTTCCCGTTCCGCCCCGCCAGCACCAGCGCGCCGGCCTGGAAGCCGAGCACCACGCACAGTACCGCGGGCACCAGCACGTCACGCACCCCTGGCACCCAGCCGGCCGCGAGACTGCTCCTGGCGATCCCGCCGAGCACCGCGAACAGGACCACGCCCACCGCCGGCCAGATGATCAGCCCGGCCCGTTTGGACACGAGCAGGCAGTGCTCGGCCGAGCCGCAGTGAACCGGGATGCGCGCGTCCGCCGCCAGCGTGACCGCGCCCCGCGCGGACGCCACGATCATCGCCAGCAGCAGCACTGCGCCCACGACCAGTGATGCCACCACGGACCCAGGCTATCGCCGGTCCCCGGCTCGCGGGCGGCCGTCCGTCAGGGAGCGCTGATAGCAAGCGTCGTCTCGGCGCTGGCACTGCCGCTCCCGTTGCTGGCGACGACCAGGACCTTGTAGGTCCCGGCAGGCAGTCGCGTCCCGCCGTCGGCATACCCGTAGTAGGGCACGGAAAGCTGGCCCGCGGCGTGGGCCGGCTTGGCGATCTGCCGGACCACGGTCCCGTCAGCCTTCAGCACCAGGACGGTAATGTCGGCCGCCTGGCTGATCCGGAAACTGATCACCGTGTCGTTGCTCCCGGTGCCGGCGAACCGCGTCGGGCTCAGGCTCAGCCCGGTGACCCAGCCCCCGCCACCAGCCGGAGCGGCATTTGCGGTGGAGACCGGAGCGGCACTGGCGGGGGAGACCGACGGGCTCGCCGTCGACGCCGGCGTGCTGGCGGCCGGGGCCGGCGCGGTGGCCGGCGACGATGGCGACGGCCGGGCCTGTACGGACTCCGTCACGAAGCCCTTCCAGACGTCCTGCGAGGCCTGGTCGGTCAGCTGCAGCGTCGGGTACTGCGGGGACCCGTTGAACACCGAGGCGAACAGGGCGCCGCTGGTCATGAGGTAGTTGCCGACCGTTGTCATCCACGCCGCCCGGCCGGTCGGCGTGGAGAGGCCGAACTCCGCGAACCCGTAGGGCAGCCCCACGCTGTCAGACGCCGCGATGCACGGGCCCATGAATTCGGCCGGTGGGGTGGGCTGCGGGTTGACGTTGGTCGCGCTGCCCACCGGGTAGGCGTCCCAGCCGAGCGTGCTGATGATGCCGCCGCCGGGCAGGTAGGACTTCCAGTCGCGGCCCGAAGCCTTGTCCAGGTCCCAGGACATCAGGATCAGCGTGGAATGCAGGCTGGGGTTGTGCGCGGCGTCCGCGAGCGCGGCCACCCGGGCCCAGGCCGCCTTGTAGTCGGCCAGCGTGAACTGCCCGTCCGAGATGTTGTCCTCGGGCTCGTGATAGTAGGAGTAGTAGATCGGGTGGCCGGTCGGCGCGGTGTCGAAGAAGTGCGTCAGCGCCGCGTCGTCCGCGCCGGACAAGATGTCCGTCGGCAGTGCCTTGAAGCTGACGATCACCGCGGAGTCATTGGCCCCGGCCAGACCGCCGGTCCACGCATTGGCCGCCGGAAGGCCCGGGTAATAGACCCGCACGATCGGCATCCGGCCGAACTGCGCCGTGGTCTGGGTCAGGTCGGAGGCCGTGACCGAGGACCCGAACAGCGGCACCGACGAACTCGCCGCCGCCGGCTGCGCGGACTGCGGGCGACCCGGCCCGACCACGAAGAGCACGCCGGCCGCGGCCAGCAGGGCAATTCCGGTTACCAAGGCAATCCCGGCCAGCCGCGCCTTAGTGACCAGGCGCCTGCGGCGCTTAACGGACGCCGCCGCCCCCGGCAACGGCGCCAGAACCTCGCTGTGCCGACCATGGGGCCTTCGCTCCACGCGGAACTCCTCTCAGTGCCGTGCCCCACGGCCGGAGGCCCCGCAGGTCAATAGCTCATGACGTTAATAGCATTAACCGATCCTGGTCCCCTGAACTGGGAAATCTCAGTATTACGGAAATATTATGACGCTGGCATCGGCGGACGGCGGTACCGCCAGTGCTGGCTTGTTTTCAAAACGTGATCTACACGAATGCCTTTTAGTGCGCCTACGATATGGACACCGGCGGATCGAGGCGCCGGACCGAGGAGTCGTCGAACTGGGCATGCTGATTGTCGAGCTTTCGAACCATCCCGGGGACATGCTCAACGACGCGTCGCGGCGGCGGGTAGCGGTCGGCCGGCGCACGCTAGCCCGGTACGAAGATGAGCTGATCCAGTACCGTGCGCGGGTCCAGGCCGTCCGGGTGAAGCGAGACCAGGCCCGGGCTCAGCACCGCTGGGGCGCCTGGCTGCGACTAACCTTCGCCGCCTGGACCTCCAATCGCCGGGTGCCCCGCCGGCCGGTCCCGGTCGCCGAGCCCACCGATACCGAGGAAAGGCTCAAGGCCGGGATCGCGGGGGAGCAGCTGGTTGCGGTCGAGCTGGGCCGTGCGCTGGACGACGACTGGACACTGCTGCGCGGCTACCGGAACCGGCGCGGTGAGATCGACCACCTGCTGCTCGGCCCGCGGGGCCTGTTCGCGATCGAGGTGAAGAACCTCAACGCCACCGTGCACGTCGACGCGGACAGCTGGCAGGCCGACAAATACGACAAGTACGGGAACCTGGTCGAGCAGCGACCGATCGCGGACCGGAAGGGCCGCTCGCCGAGTGTGCAGCTCAACGAGCCGGCCAGCGCGCTGGAACGGTTCCTGCGCGAACGCGGCCAGCCGGTCACGGTCCAGCGCGTGGTTGTGCTCACCCACCGCCGGTCCCGGCTCGGGACCTGCCGGAACCCGACCGTCCAGGTCGGCACGTCGGCCGGTTACCTGCTCAGCCTGCTCGCCGACTCACCCGGTCAGCTCGGCGAACGGCAGCGGACCGAGGTCCAGCGCCTGATCCGGCAGGACCATGCCTTCCACAACAAAGGCCGGGACACCAGATCGGGCGCCGCCCGCCGCTCGCCGCCCCGCCCCCGCTAGCCGCCCGCTTACCGCCACCACTAGCCCGCACGGCCGGGACGGCCGCATGGCCTCCCGCGCGCCTCTATCATGGGCGATCTGGCATTGACAAGGGAGGGAACGTGGCAAGCGGCCATCAGCTCCGGCTGTTTAACTCGCTGGGTCGACGGGTGGAGGACTTCACCCCGTCGGGCGAGGTAACCGGCATGTACAGCTGCGGGCCGACCGTGTACGCCTTCCCGCACCTGGGCAACATGCGCCCGTACGTGTTCGCGGACACGCTGCGCCGCGCGTTCCGGTGGCGGGAGATCCCGGTGCGGCACGTCGTCAACATCACCGACGTGGGGCACGCGGTCGCCGACACCGATACCGGCGCGGACAAGCTCGAGGTGGCCGCCGCCCGCGAGCACCGCTCGGTGCTGGACATCGCTGAGTTCTACACCGATGCCTTCTTCGTCGACATCGCCGCGCTGAACATCCTGCCCGCCGATGAGTACCCCCGGGCCAGCGCCTACGTCCCGCAGATGATCGAGTTCGCGGCCGAGCTGGAGGCAAAGGGATTCACCTACCGGCTGCCTTCTGGCCTGTACTTCGACACCGCCAAGGACCCCGG
>PMOU01000180.1 GCA_003161205.1 Actinomycetota bacterium
CTACGGGCCGCACCTGCTCGGGCGTGGGCGGGACCGGCTGGACCCTGCAGGGCGAGGTCTTCCCCACCGCGGTCCGCGGCCAGGCGGCCGCGTTCTGCGCGATGATCGACTGGCTGGCCAACTTCGCGCTCATCGAGGTGTTCCCGGTGTCGCAGAACGCCATCAGCCTCAGCGGGGTCCTAGTCGTCTTCGCCGGGCTGTGCGCGCTGGCCATCGTGTTCGTGTGGAAGTTCCTGCCCGAGACCAAGAACCTGCCGGTCGAGGAGATCATCGGCCTCTTCGAGCACCAGCAGACCACGCTGCCCGAGGCGGCCTGAGCCGCCGCCTAGCGGTTTGAACCTCCGGCATGATCGTGGCCAGTTTCGGTCGTATTTGACCACAAACTGGCCACGATCATGGAAGCGCCTCGCAGGAGTGGCGGGCGGGTGGGGGGTTAGAGGGGCGGGCCGGCGGTGAGGGTCACGGAGCCGGACTTGGTCTGGCCGGAGGGGGTGACCCAGGTGAGGGAGACGGTCATGGTCGGCTTGAACTTCGCCAGGATGGCGGCCAGGCTGGCCGGGGAGCCGACCGTCTGGCCGTTCGCGCTGGTGATGACCGACCCGGCGGTCAGGCCCACGGAGGCGGCCGGACTGTCGCAGATGGTGCCGAGGACCAGGGTCCCGGAGTTCACCGAGGCGATCGAAGAGGGCGCGGACAGGTTGGCGTCGCTGGTGTAGCAGCTGGTGCTGCCGCCGTTCCCTGAGCCGCCGTTGCCCGAGCTGCCGAAACCACCGCCGAAACCNNGAGCCGCCTGAGCCGCCGCCGAAACCGCCGTTGCCGCCGCCGCCGAAGCCGCCGGCCTGGTTCTGCTCCTCCTGCTCGGCCTGGGACTGCGGGTTGCTGCTCGATCCCTCGCCGATGTAGATCCCGATGAAGGGCGGGTAGCCGATCACGATCGTGGAGCTGGCCTGGCCCGCGGAGATCTGGCTGGCGAGCGACAGGGCCGTCTTGATCGGGATCGCGAAGCCTGCCGCCGACTGCTGCCCCGGAGTGGTGACGTCATTGCCCGCGGTGTCCATCCCGATCACCTGGCCCGCGGCGTCCGCCAGCGGGCCGCCGGAGTCGCCGGCCACGATGTCCGCGTTGGTCTCGAGCATCCCGTGCAGGGTCTCGGAGCTGACCGTCCCGCCCTCATCGCTCGCGGTGATGGTCTGGTTAAGCCCGGTGACCTGGCCGGTGGCGGGGACGATCTCGCTCTGTCCTTCGGCGTTGCCCATCGCGACCACCGAGGTCCCGGTCTTGACCGCGGACGAATTGCCGGCCGTGATCGGGGTCAGGCCGGACGCGCCCTGCAGCTGGATCTCGGCCACGTCGCGGGTGACGTCGTAGCCGACCACCTTGGCCGGGTAGGTCTTGCCGGTCGCCACCGACGTGGCGGTGATCTTGGTGGCGTTCTCGATGACGTGGTTGTTGGTCAGCACCAGGCCGTTCGCCGTCAGCAGCATGCCGGTACCCGCGGCCTGCTCGCTGGTGTACTGCAGCGTGGTGTTGATGATGACCAGGCTCGGACCGACCTTCTTCAGGACCGCAGCCTCGGCGGCGCTCGTGCCGGGCGCGATGCTCGGTGCCGTGGCCGGTGCGCTGCTCTGGGCCGGCGCGGGCACGGCGCTGATGCTGGGCGCCGGCGCCGCCGCCGACGAGCTGGACGTCGGATGGTAAAGAGCCACCACCGTGCCGGCCCCCAGGGCACAGGCCGCGACCGCCACGGCCAGGTAGCTCAGGAAGCCGACGCGGTGCCGGGGCGGCCGGGGCGGGGGGCCCTGGGGCATGGGCGCGGTAGGTCCGCCGAAGCCGCCATCCCCCATCGGCGGCTGGCCGTAGCCGCTGTAATCCTGCATCTGTCATCAGCCTTAGGTCGGGCGTCTGGATCGCTGACAGGCCAGGGCCGAGCGGGACCCGGGCCCATCCTGCTTAGCTTCAGTCAGCACTATGAAGCTGACGGATAGCTGAAAGCCCGCTGCAAATTCCCGGCGCGAAGTCACCGCTCAGCCGAACGAGCCGTGGTGCGTGCTGCCTGGTGCGGCCGACGCGCGCGGGTAGGCCATCAACGCCGCGGTGTGCTTTTCCTGCAGTATCTTCTGGCCCAGCTCGTTCGCCGCTTTCAGGGTCAGGACGGCGCGCAGCCCGGGCCACACGTACCGCTCCTCGAAGTCGAAGTGGGCGCGGCCCGCCTGGGTGTACGCGTTGAGCAGCTCCTCGAACTCCGGGTCGCTCGCGTCCAGCTGGTCCAGCTCGGCGAGGAGCTCGCCGATTTCGAGCTCGGCGCAGATGGCCCGGTCGGCGAGCTGGCCGCCGCCGGGGACGTGCTCGCGCACGGCCGGCCACAAGTGGATCCGCTCGATGTCGTCGTGCTTGGCTTCCTCGATGATCAGCTCTTCGGTCATCATCTTGCGCAGCATCAGCTGATCTTCCGAGGCGCCGGTCGCCGCGGTCGGGCCCTTCTCGAGTTCGGACAGTACTTGTCGTATCTCCTCATGATCTTCGGCCAGGACTTCGAACACGTCTTCCATATCCGTCTTCCTCTCCTCCTGTGCGCGCCACCCCGCAGATGGGGTGACGACTTCCCCGGCTAATGAGGGATATTCGCCGCAGACAGGCTCTGGTGCGGATGATTCCACCGAGAAACGCGAGGTCACAGCGTGCGCGGGCACACACGAACGGTACTGGCGGCGCTGCTGCTCGCAGATAATGTATCTCGCAGGAAGCGACTGCGAGCCCCGCTTCCCACCGAGAAATAAGCCGCGTGTCCTGACACGGTAACGGGAGTGATTTCGGCAGTATTAGCGAGTCAGAGGGGACGAGGGTGACGCGCCACGGCCCGTTCGGTCAAAAATGATCTTTTAGTGGCCGGCCAGGAAGGCGAGCTCGCGGACGAAGTACTCGGCGTTGACCGTGCCGACCCCCGAGGCCAGGTCGTAGCCGGGCCGCGCGGTGAAGCCGCGCACCGTGTGCTCGTGGCCGCCCTGCTTGAACGACACGGTGTTGTTGCCCGCGGTGACGTCGACGATGCCGGGGGCATGCTCCGCGGACAGCTGGTACAGGGCCGGGTTGATCAGCCCGAGAGAATGCCCGGCCACCTGGTCGGCGAGCGCGACGATGCCCGCGAACAGCGGCGTGGCCTCGCTGGTGCCGCAGGCCGGAGACCAGCCGGCCGGCGCGCCGCCGAAGGTACCGTAGGTGTCCACCGACCCGTTGCAGGCCCCGCTCATCGAGATGTCGGGCACGCCGCGCTGGTCCCCGACGACGTTCCGCACGCCGTCCTGATACCAGGGGCGGCCGAACAAGATGGACTTGCCGCCGCCGCCCGCGAGCGGGTTCGGGCCCGCGTTACCCTCGGCGAACTCGTTGGTCGTCTTGCTGTAGGTGTCGTTCCACACCGTGGCCGCGGTGGGCTGGCCCGCGGAGTTGACGTGCAGCTGCGTGCCGCCGACCCCGGTCACCAGCGGGTCGCTGTCCGGCCAGGACGTCACCGGGAACAGGTAGTAGGTGCTCTGGTCGAGCCCGACGTCGGCGGCGCCCGAGTCACCCGCGGCGGCCAGCACCGTCACGTGGTCCTTGGCCGCCAGCTCATAGGCGCCGCGCAGCGCCTGCACGGTGGCCTTACGCGGGGCGGGGAAGGTCTGCTCGGTGGCGCTGAAGCTCTGGCTGATCACGTCGCCGAGGTGATGCTTGAGCACGTATTCCTCGGCCGTGACGATCTGCGGGAAGCCCTGCACCCCCTCGGTTTCGGAGACCGGCGTCTCCACCAGCAAGATGCTGGCGCCCGGCGCGACCGTGTGCGCGTACTCCACGTCCAGCGTGGTCTCCCCGGCCCAGCCGACCATGTCGGAGTTGCTGGGGTTGTAGGCGGGCACCTTGCCCGCGGGCTGGATGATCCGGAACGAGGGCGGGGCCGGCAGGGCGAACGTCTTGTCGAACACGCTCAGGTCGTGCTTGATCGTCGGCGAGCCGAAGGAGTCGACGACGACGATCGTGGCGCCCCGCCCGGTCACGCCGCTGGCGTACACCGCGGGCAGGTTATACGCCTGCTGGATTTGCCCCGGTTCGTAACACGCGACCTTGTACTCTTGCTCACAGTCAGCGGTGGTGGGGGGAGCGGACTTAGCGCGGCCGAGATGGATCACGCCCGGCTGGACGGTCACGCTGGCCAGGGCCGACACCCCCGTGGCCGCGGACCCCGACCCGGATCCGGCCAGCGCAGACCCGGCCAGTGCCGACCCAGCCAGCGCTGACCCGGTAAGGCCCGGCGCGGCCGCGACGGCGGCGGTGATCCCGCACGCACCGACCGCGACCATGATCAGCTTCGGAACACGCATCGACGACTCCCTTGACCGGCCCACGAACATAACACTTGACAATCGTGCACAACATCACTGCGACACCCGGATCCAGCAACTCGCCTGCGGATAATCCCGGCAGTACGCTTAGCCACCGCCACGTGGCGGGGCTGGCCTGCGTGGCCTGCCAGGCCGAACCGGGTGTCACGTTGGACAGAAGGGAGCAGCATGCGCTTCCGGAGTAGCGTGGCGATCGACCTCGGCACGGTGAACACGCTGGTCTGGGTCGCCGGGCGCGGCATCGTGCTCGAGGAGCCTACCGCGATCGCCATCGATACCGCAGTAGGCCGGGTGGCTGCGGTCGGCGAGGCGGCGGAAGCCCTCGCCGACAAAGAACCCCAGGACATCGAGGTCATCCACCCGCTGCGGGACGGGGTGATCGCGGATCTCGACGCGACCGCCGCCATGCTGCACGACTTTCTCCGGCGCTCCCGCCGGCGCGGCCGCCCGCTGCGGCCCACCGCCCTGGTGTGCGTGCCCAGCGGCGCCACGCCGGTCGAGCGCCGGTCGATCATCGCCGCGCTGAGCGTGCGCCGGCCCCGGTACAACGTGCGGCTGATCGACGAACCGGTCGCCGCCGCGGCCGGCGCGGGCTTCGACCTGACCGGCGGGGCGGGCGGCTTCGTGGTCGACATCGGCGGCGGGACGGTGGAGGTCGCCGCGGTGGCCGGCTGGCGGGTGGTCCGGGCGCGGTCGCTGCGCAAGGCCGGCAACGCCATGGACGAGGCGATCATGCAGGCCGCGCGGAACGAGCTTGGCCTGATCATCAGCCAGCGGGCGGCCCGGCACCTCAAGATGACCCTCGGCGTCACCGGCGGAACGGCGGGCTTCGCCGAGGTCGTCGGCTTGGACGTCGCGCACCGGACGCCGCGGTCGGAGTCCGTGCCCGGCGCCCTGGTCGCGGCCGCGCTCGAGCCGATCGTCGCGGCGATCGCCGCCACGGTCTACGAGATGCTGTCGGAAATCCCGGCCGGCCTGGCCGAAGACGTCGTCCGCGGCAAGATCAGGCTGGCCGGCGGCGGCTCGCTGCTGCCGGGCCTGGCCAGCCGGATCGAGACCGCGGCCGGCGTCGGCGCGGTCCTGGTCGAGGACCCGCTGCGGTGCGTGGTCCGCGGCGCGGCGGAGATGCTCGAGCGCAAGGAGCCCGGCCAGGGCAAGAACAAGGGCAAGCAGGCGGGGCCGGGGCTGCGGGCTTGAGCCACGACCCGTTCGGTACATAATCTTGGGCCGAACGGGCCGTGGTGCCTGCGTCTACTCCAGCGGCTGGCGGGCGAGGGCGGGCGGCTCGCGGCCGGCCAGCAGCCAGCCCACCGCCCCGGCGACCGTCGGCATGCCGACCACGATGATCAGCAGGTTGGTGACGGGGATATTGGACAGCTCGGACAGGCCGTCGAGGGGGTTGTCGAAGGCGTAGCCGATGGCGGCGATGTAGGCCGCCACCGTGCCGAGCACCGCGCCGCCCAGCGCCAGGGCGAAGGCGGTGGCCGCGGTCAGGGTCCGGCGGGTCGCGCTGCCCGCCCCGGTCGCGGCCAGGGTGCGCAGGTCACTGGCCGTCTCGCTGCGGATCAGGCCGACGCTCATGGCCAGGATGCCCAGCGCCAGCGCGATGCCGAACACCGTGGCCCAGTTGAGGATCTCCGCCGACGAGGGCGCGCTGTTCTTGGTCTCGATGGTCATGCCCGCCGCGGCGGCGGTGAGCCGGGCCTGCCTGATCTGCGCGGCGGTGGGCGGATGCGGGGACTGGATCAGCCAGCCCTGGACGCTGGTGGTCAGGCCGAGCGTGTGGACGGCGTGCTCGGTGATCACGGTGTTGGGCGCCGACGTGCCGGACGGAAGCGCGCCGACCTCCTGGATGACCGGGTTGGCCACGCACTCGCCCTTCGGGCACGGGTAGGTGGTGTTACCCGGGCCGCCGCCGCCGGGGCCGGGGCCGCCCTGGCCCCCTTGGCCTTTGCCGCTGAAGTAGCCGCCGTAGACGAGCTGCATGAGGGAGACGCCGGACAGCCCGGGGCGTGCGGTCAGGACATCGGCGTCGGGGTTGACGTCGGACGCCTTGATCCCGAAGGCCGCCAGGAGCTGCGGGGTGGCCACGAAGACCGGCCCCGACCAGGACCGCCCGGCGGCGGCGTGCTGGAGGGTCGCGCTGGTCTGGTCGAGCTCGGTGACGGCGCGGGAGCCCAGGGCGCCGGCGATGCTCTGGGCGGTGGCGGCCTGCTCCTGCGGCGTGCTGGTAATCGCGGGTGTGCTGGGGCCGTTAGGGCCGCCGCCGTTCGGGTTGCCGCTGGCGGTGTAGACGATGACCTGGTTCGAGGCCAGGTTGGGCCCGGCGTAGTCCAGCACGTTGCCGTAGCGCTGCGCGGTCAGGACGCAGATCAGGACGGCGATCAGCGCGCCGAGGCTGATGGCCGCGAGGGCCGAGCCGGACCTGGCCCGGTAGCGGACCAGGTCACGCAGGGGCAGGCGCACCGCGATCGGTGCCCGCTGGCCGGCCCTGGCCAGCAGGATCAGGCAGAAGGGCGCCAGCAGGATCACGGCCACGACCAGCGCGACGAAGCCGCCGATGAGCGTGATCGGTCCGCCGCCGCCGTTGCCGTTGGTCTTGCCGGTGTAGGCGAACAGGACCGCGGCGACCACGAGCAGCACCACGCCGGGGATCGCGGAGCGGTGCACCTGCTTCGGCGGGGCGGGCCGGCCGGACAGCGCGGCCACCAGGGGAATCCTGGTGATCGCGCGGGCCGGGCGGGAGGCGGCGAAGTAGGTGGCCACGACGGCCAGTGCCATCGCCGGGCCGATCACGATCCACGGCAGCGCGAACGTGCCGATCAGGTGGTGCGAACTGGATTCCAGGTGCGGCCGGTAGGCCAGCCAGCCGGCCAGGCCGAGGACGGCGCCGAGCAGCGCGCCGACCACGCCGACCAGGACGCCGTTGGCCCGGACCACGAGGCGGATGTTCTTGTCCGTGGCGCCCAGGGCGCCGAGCATCCCGAGCGAGCGCAGCCGGCGCTGCGCCAGCACCGTGAAGCCGCCGACGGCGACCAGGGCGATCAGCAGCATGCCCACCGTGACCAGCGCGAGCACGATGGTCTCGGGGTTGAGCGGGTTGCTCGCCGCGGCCGACTGCCGGGTCTGCACGTCCGGGCCGAGGGCGGACTGGCTCACGCCGGGCGCGTTGAACAGCACGGTCACCACGGTCGGGGCGCTGACCTGGCCGGGGACGACGAGGGCGAACTCGTCGAGCAGGCTCTGCGGGTTCTGCACGATGCCGGTGACCTGACGGGACGTGGTGCCCTGGCGCCAGAGGTCACCGACCTTGAGGTTGAAGGTGGCGGCCAGGCCGCCGGTGACGGCCACCTGGCCTGGTCCGGCCGGGTAGTGGCCGGNNGGCCGAACGGGCCGTCCGGGTTCTGGGCGCGCAGGTCGTAGGTGTTGATCGAGCCGGGAATGGCGACGGCCTGGTTCTCGATGACGTCGACCGCGCCGTAGTGCTGCTGCAGTTTCGTGATCTGGCTGGCCAGGTTCTTGGTGCCCTGGAAGGTGGCGATGTCCTGCGCGGTGCCGAAGCCCGAGTTGGCCGGGGGCGGGTTGTTGGTGGCCACCGCCGCGCCGAGGACGGTGGCCGCCAGCGCGACCACGATCAGGGCCAGGACCATGAGCTGCTGGCGCCACTCGCGGCGGAACATCCGCCAGGACCAGCGGATCACGGCGCGGCGGGCGGGAACGCCCCCGTTGCGGGCTCCCGCCGACGCCGGCCGTTGCTGCACCGCGGTACTCACTGACTCTGTCCCTGGGTGAGGAGCGACTCGGGTCCGGCCGGCGGCAGGGTCTGGTCGGTCACCCGGCCGTCACGCAGGAACACCACCCGGTCGGCCCACGAGGCCAGCTGGGCGTCGTGGGTGACGACCACCGCGGCCAGGCCCCGCTTGCAGGCGGCGTGGATCAGCCGCATGACGGTCTCGCCGTTGACCGAATCCAGCGCGCCCGAGGGCTCGTCGGCCAGCAGCAGCTGGCGGTCGCCGACCACGGCGCGGGCGATCGCCACCCGCTGTCGCTCACCGCCGGACAGCTCGTCGGGGAAGTGCGAGGCCCGGTCGGCCAGGCCGAGCTCGGCCAGGCTTTCCAGTCCGGCGGCGCGCGCCTTCCTGGCCGGCACGCCGTCGAGCTCAAGCGGCAGCGCGACGTTCTCCGCTGCGGTCAGGCCGGGCAGCAGGTTGAAATCCTGGAACACGTACCCGATCGTTCGGCGCCGCAGCCGGGCCTTGGCGTGGTTGGACAGGTTCACCAGGTCTTCGCCGCAGACCCGGACCTCGCCGCTGCTCGGATCCTCCAGGCTGCCGGCGATGGTGAGCAGCGTGGACTTCCCCGATCCGCTGGGTCCCATCACCGC
>PMOU01000176.1 GCA_003161205.1 Actinomycetota bacterium
GCTCATCGCCGCGGCCCGGGCCAAGGGCGTCGCCGGCTACATCGGCGACGGGACCAGCCGCTGGCCCGCCGTCCACGTCAAGGACGCCGCGCTTCTTTACCGGCTGGCCGTCGAGCAGGCTGCCGCCGGCGCCGTGCTCAACGCCGTCGGTGACGAAGGCGTGCCCGTCCGCGAGATCGCCGAGGCCATCGGCCGGCACCTGAACCTGCCCGCCCGGTCCCTGCCCGCCGAAGAATTCGGCGGCGTGCTCGTGCCCTTGCTCACCAGGGACATGCCCGCTTCCAGCGCCATCACGCAGGAGCTCCTGGGCTGGCAGCCGACCCACCCCGGCCTCATCGAGGACATCGAACAGGGCCATTACTTCACCTGACCGCGTTACGGCCCCGATCGCCGTTCTCCGTCGGTCAACCCAAAACGCATGCGGAACGGCGGTGGTTCCCGCGCACGGCGTTTCTGGCGAGCCGTCAGCGCAGGCAGCCGTGTCGCCCCACGATTACGATTGATGGCATGGCTGTCCATCTGACGCACTGGGGGGCATTCGAGGCGGTCAGCGACGGTGAGCGGCTGACCGAGGTGCGGCCTTGGCGCGGCGACCCGGAGCCGATGCCGCTGATCGGTAACGTCGCCTCGGCCCAGCATCACCCGGCCCGCATCACCTCGCCGTACGTGCGCAAGGGCTGGCTGGATCATGGCCCAGGTGCGCCGGGACGCGGCGACGAGCCATTCGTGCCGGTTCCGTGGGACACGGCACTGGACCTGCTCACCGGGGAGTTGCGCCGGGTCTACCGGGACCACGGCGCGCAGGCGGTGTACGGCGGCTCGTACGGCTGGGCCAGCGCAGGACGNNACCACGCGCAGAGCCAGGTGCACAGGTTCCTGAA
Organism: Actinomycetota bacterium; assembly: GCA_003161205.1. Next base: position 882 of record PMOU01000176.1, read on the forward strand.
CTGCCTCGGCGGCTATGTGCGGCACGTGAACAGCTACAGCCTCGGCACCTCCACGGTGCTGCTGCCCTATGTGATCGCCGACATGGACCTGCTGCTCACCCGGGCCACGGCCAAGTCGGTGATCGCGGAGCACAGCGAGCTGGTGGTCGCCTTCGGCGGGCTGTCGCCGAAGAACGCGGCGGTGTCACCGGGCGGGGTGTCCCGGCACAATGCCCGCGGCTGGGTAAGCGCCGCCCGGGCACGGGGCTGCCGGTTCGTCTCGGTGAGCCCGATCCGCGACGACACGGCCGCCGAGGCACAGGCCGAGTGGATCGCCCCGCGCCCCGGAACCGACGCCGCGCTGATGCTGGCGCTCGCCCAGGTGCTGGACGCCGACGGCCTGGCCGACACCGGCTTCCTGGACCGTTACACCGCCGGTTACCCGCGGTTCGCCCGCTACCTGCGCGGTGAGGCAGACGGCGTGGTGAAGAATCCTCGATGGGCTGAGGCGATCACGGGCGTGCCGGCCGAGCGTATCCGGGAACTCGCGCACGAGATGGCGACGGCGCGCACTTTGGTGACCGTCAGCTGGTCGCTGCAGCGTGCCCGCCACGGGGAGCAGCCGCTGTGGCTCGGCGTGGTGCTCGCTGCCATGCTCGGCCAGATCGGGCTGCCGGGCGGCGGTTTCGGCCACGGTTACGGGTCCGCGTCCCTGGTCGGCGAGCCAGCGCCCCAGTTCTCGGTGCCGCGGCTGCCGCAGGGCCGGAACGGGGTTTCCGCGTTTATCCCGGTGGCGCGGATCGCGGACATGCTGCTGAATCCCGGTGCGGCCTACGATTACAACGGGCAGCGGCTGACCTACCCGGACATCCGGCTGGTGTACTGGTGCGGCGGTAACCCGTTTCATCACCATCAGGACCTCGCCCGGCTGCGCGAGGCGTTCGCCCGGCCGGAGACGGTCGTGGTGCATGACCCGTTCTGGACGGCGACCGCCCGGCACGCCGACATCGTGCTGCCGGCCACCATGACCATCGAACGTGACGACTACGGCTCCGGGCAGAACGACCGGATGTTCTTCCCGATGCCAGCGCTGACCCGGCCGCACGGCGAAGCCCGGGACGACTACGTCATCTTCGCGGAGCTAGCGGAAAGACTCGGCGCGAGCAAGGATTTCACCGAGGGCCGCACGGCGATGGACTGGCTGCGCTACCTGTATGACGAGTGGCGGGGCAAACTGGCTGAGCGGGGACGGGAAGTACCGGGTTTTGACGAGTTCTGGGCCACCGACGGCCTCGAACTGCCGGTGGCCAGCGAATCGCAGGTGGCGTTTGCTGATTTCCGCGCCGACCCGGAGGGTCACCCGCTGACCACTCCGACCGGGAAAATCGAAATCTTCTCTGAAACAATTGACAGCTACCATTACCCAGACTGCCCGGGCCACCCGGTCTGGCGCGAACCGGACGAATGGCTCGGCTCCCCGGCCGCCCGGTGCTACCGCTTGCAGCTGGTCGCCAACCAGCCGCGATCCCGGCTGCACAGCCAGTTGGACGTCGGCGCGTACAGCCAGTCGCTCAAGATCGCCGGGCGTGAACCGGTGCGGCTGCATCCTGCCGACGCGGCCGCCCGCGGCCTGCGCGACGGCGACCTCGTACGGATCTTCAACGACCGGGGGGCCTGCCTGGCCGGGCTGGCTGTCGACGAAGCGATGCGGCCCGGGGTCGCCCAGCTCTCCACCGGCGCCTGGTACGACCCGGACCCGGCCGACCCGGGCTTTTGCCGTCACGGCAACCCCAACGTGCTCACCGCCGACCGTCCCTCCTCGACCCTCAGCCAGGGTTGCACGGGTCAGCTGGCCCTCGTGGAGATTGAGCCGTACCGCGGCGTCCCGCCAGAGCTTTCGGTCACCCGGCCGCCCGCGACCGCCTGAAGTTTCCGCTCCGGAGGCCAGCAGTCGGCGGGCAACGACGGTGACCCGCCTGGTTTCAGGTTGTCACTTTCTGGTTACAATTCGCACATGGGGGCTGAACAGGATCTACTTCGGGCTGCTGCCGTCACCGGGCCCAATGCGGGCAAACGTGGCGAACTGGGGCGGCTCGGTCAGGAACGGCGGGCGGGTGATCGCGGCAGGATCGTCCTAGGGACCACGTACCTGCTCATGGGCGTGCTCCTGGCGGGGTATGTCGCGTTCCTGGCCATCCGGGGCGCCAGCGGCGATTCGAAGCTGGTCACCGGCTGGGGGCCGGCCGGTTTTGAGCTGGTCGCCGGCGCCCTGTGCCTCGCGCGCGGGGTGACCCGGCGGCCGAGGCGAGCGGTGGCACTGACCCTGGGCCTCGCCATAATCTCGTGGGCGCTGGGCGACCTCGTCCTGGCGATAGAGGCACAGCGGGGGGTAACGCCCCCGACACCCTCGCTCAAGGACGTCTTCTACCTAGGCTTCTACCCGTTGGCCTACGTGGCGGCGGTGATCTTTATTCGCGGGGATACCAGACGGCTCACCACTCCGAGCTGGCTGGACGGGGCCGTCGCGAGTGTCGGCACCGCGTCGGTGTGCGCGGCGTTCGTGTTCTCCCGGGTCCTTCAGCTGACTGGCACAGATCCCGTCGCGACAGCGACCAACCTGGCCTATCCGATCGGGGACGTGCTGCTGCTCAGCCTGATCATGGGCGGTTCGACGGTGATGCCCGGCAGGCGGAAGGCGCCGTGGGTGCTGATGGCCGCGGGAATGGCCATCAACGCCGTGGGTGACACCGCCAACCTCTTCGGGACATCATTCGGGGCGTCCCGGCTAGGTTTCGTTTTCAACGCCATCGCCTGGCCGGCGTCGTTGCTGGTCCTGTCCGTCTCTGTCTGGTTGCGGCCGCGGCCAGCCGACCTGCAGGCAGTTCAGGAGCCAGCGTCGTTCGTCATTCCAGGGCTGGGCGCGGTGTGCGCGCTGGCCGTCCTGTTCGTCGGGAACCTGCACGGAACGAGCCGGCTCTCGCTCGGGCTCGCGACCGCTGCCCTCCTGCTGGCCGGCGTCCGGCTCGCTATGTCCGTGCGCGGGATCAGGTCCCTCAGCCAGGAGCGCCGTCGGCAGTCCGTCACCGATGAGCTCACCGGCCTTGGCAATCGCCGTTACCTCACTACCGTGCTCGACACGTTCTTCGCCGACTACGACGAGGCGGCAGATCGACCGCGAACGATCGCCCTGCTCTTCGTGGACCTCAACCACTTCAAGGAGGTCAACGACACCTTCGGCCACGCCATCGGCGACAAGCTCCTCAAGCAGCTAGGCCCGCGGCTGTCCGCCTGCGTGGGCAGAGACGACCTGCTCATCCGGCTCGGGGGTGACGAGTTCGTCGTCATACTTGTGGATGCTGACGCGGACCACGCGGCCACGGTGGCCCAGCGGCTGACGGACGGACTGGCCGAGCCTTTCATCACGGACACGGTGCGGATCCCCATCGGCGCGAGTATCGGCATGGCGGTCGCGCCAGCCGACGCCACCGACCCAGCTGGCCTGCTGTGGTGCGCCGACATCGCGATGTACCGGGCCAAGCTGACCGGTGCCCCCTTCGCGACCTACCAGCCGGACCTCGACAAGACCGCGAACCGGATGCTGCTGCTGCACGAACTACACACGGCGATCGAGGAACGTCAGCTGATCCTGCACTACCAGCCACAGCTTGATCTGCGGACGGGCGAGATCATCGCCGTGGAGAGCCTGATCCGCTGGGCGCATCCCCGGCTCGGCATCGTGCCACCGGCGGACTTCCTGCCGCTCGCCGAGGAAGCCGGCCTCATGGGGTCGATCACGGCCCTCGTGCTCAACGACTCTCTCGCGCAGTGCGCGGCCTGGCGCCGCGCCGGCAAGCACCTGTCGGTCTCCGTCAATATTTCACCGGTGAACTTGCTCGACCCCGGGTTCACCACCCTCGTCCGCGACCTTCTCGACGGTCACCAGGTGCCCGCCGAAGCTCTCGTCCTGGAGATCACCGAGACCACCGCCATCACTCACTTTGACACGTCCCAGAGTGTGATCTCCGAACTCCAGGGCCTTGGCATCGTGGTGTCGATCGATGACTTCGGCGCCGGCTTCACGTCACTGGGGCACCTCAGCAACCTGGCGGTCAGGGAACTCAAGCTGGACCGGGTCTTCACCGCGGCGCTTACCGGCGATGACCGCGGCCGCGCCCTCGACCTCATCCGGGCGACCATCGAACTCGGTCACGCGCTGGGCCTGCGTATCGTGGCCGAAGGAATCGAGGACTCCGCCACGCTGGAGCTACTGTCCGACCTTGGCTGTGACATCGGCCAGGGGTATTACATCAGCACGCCCAAGCCAGCCAGCCTGCTCAGACTCGCTCCCGGGGATTCGCGAAAGCGTCCCGGCCGGAGCCTGCCGCTTCCACCGCAGCGGCAGGCTTCTCGCACTGGCAAGAGCCCTTCGCCCACTGCCGATAGCCGGTAAACAGACCGCGGACCGCCAGCGGCCAGTTCACATCCCCTAAGCTCGACGGCCAGGCGTGGCAGGCAAGAAACCACGTGAGCTAAGGAGCAAGGGAACGCCGATGGGATCGCAAGCGCGCTGGGGTCTGACGCTGCCGCTGAGCGGGCTGCCGCTCGCCGCCCAGAGGGATCTGGTGGCGGGCCTGCCCGACCTCGGCTACACCGATGCGTGGTCGGGGGAGCTGAACGGGATCGACGGCTTCACGCCGCTGGTCCTGGCCTCCCAGTGGGCGCCGCAGCTGCGGCTGGGCACCGCGATCGTCGGCATTTACACGCGCGCGCCGGTCTCGCTCGCCGTCCAGGCCGGCACGCTGGCCGCGCTGGCTCCGGGCCGGTTCGTGCTGGGCATCGGCACCTCCTCCCAGGTCGCCGTCGAGCAGTGGAACGGCATCGCGTTCGACCGGCCCTTCCAGCGGTCGCGGGACATGCTGCGGTTCCTGCGCGAGGCGCTGGCCGGCGGCAAGGTCACCCGGGAGTACGAGACGTTCTCGGTGAACGGCTTCCGGCTAGACCCGGCCCCCGAGGTCCCGCCGGCGCTCGCCCTGGCCGCGCTGCGACCCGGCATGCTCAGGCTCGCCGCCGCCGAGGCCGGCATCGCGATCACCAACTGGCTCGCCCCCAGCGACGTGCCGAAAGTGCGTGCCGCGGCCGGCCCGGACTGCGAGCTGGTCGCCCGGATCTTCGTCTGCCCGACCACCGACGCCGGCACCGCCCGGATGATCGGCAGGCGGATGATCGCCGCCTACCTCACCGTGCCGGTGTATGCCGCCTTCCAGCAGTGGCTCGGCCGCGGCGACATCATCGAGCCCCTGCTGACCGCCTGGAACTCCGGTGACCGCAAGGCCGCGGTGGAGGCCATCCCCGACGCGCTCGTCGACGACCTGGTGATCCACGGACCCGCGGAACAATGTCGGGAACGCGTGGCCGAGTACCAGGCGGCCGGCCTGGACACTCCCGTCATCTTGATCTTGCCGGTCCCCGGTCTCGACCTCGCCGGCGCCATCAGCAAGCTCGCGCCCGCCTGACACGCCCTAGTGCTACCGGCTGGTCAGGCCCGCATCGTGGGCCAGCAGCCCGGCCTGGGTGCGGTTGTCCAGGCCGAGTTTTTCCAGCATCCGGGAAACGTAGCCCTTGACCGTGGCCTCGGAGAGGTAGAGACGGCCCGCGATCTGGGCGTTGGACAGCCCCTCGCCCAGGCAGGCGAGCACGTCGGCCTCGCGCTCGGTGAGCGAGCCGGTCAGTTTGCGGGCGCGCTCGGCGGCGGGCCGGCTGTCGGCGGAGGCGGCGATCAGCCTGCGGGCGGCCGCGGGGGAGAGCACCGTGTGGCCTTCGGCCGCCACCCGCACCAGCCCGATCAGGTCCTCCGGCGGTGTGGACTTGACCAGGAACCCGGCCGCCCCCGCCCGCAGCGCGCGCAGCACGTACTGGTCGGCGTCGAAGGTGGTGAGCACCACCACGACCGGCGGGGCGGCGAGCCTGCCGATCTGCTCGATCGCCGCGATCCCGTCCAGCACGGGCATCCGCAGGTCCATGAGCACCACATCGGGGCGGTTGCGGACGACCGCGGCCACGCCCGCCGCGCCGTCGTACGCCTCATCCACGACCTCGATGTCGGGCGCGGAGCCGAGGATCGTGCGCAGGTGCGCGCACACCATCGGCTCGTCGTCCACCACGACCACCCGGACCATGCCGGTCACACCGCCGCCCCGGTCGTCGGCACGTACGACGGCATCGTCGCCTCCAGGGCGAACCCGCCGTCCGGTGTGCCGCCGGCCCGCAGCGAACCGTGCACCACCTCGATCCGCTGCCGCAGGCTGGCCAGGCCCAGCCCGGAGCCGGTGGCGGCCAGCCGGCCGTCCGGCGGGGCCGCCGCCGCGGTGTTCCGCACGCTGACCCTGACCTGCGACTCGTCGTAGCTCACCTGGACGGCGACGTGGGCGCCGGGGGCGTGCTTGCGCACGTTCGTCAGCGCCTCGCGGACAATCCGGTGCACCGTGCGGCCGACCACGGGGGAGGCGAGCGCCGGGTCGCCCCGCTCGGCCAGTTCGGCGGGAGTGCCGACGGCGGTCGACTCGGCGACCAGTTCGGCCAGCGCCGAGGCCGCGGCCGCCCGGTCATCCTCGGGTGCCGTGCGGAGGATGCCGACCAGGTCGCGCAGCTCGGCCAGGGCCTGGACGCCCGCCGCGCGGAGCTCCTCGGCCGCCCGCCGGGTGGCCTCGTCGGTCGCGGTGATGCCGAGCGCCCCCGCCTGCAGGACCATCAGGCTGACCTGGTGGGTCACCACATCGTGCATCTCGCCGGCCAGCCGGGCCCGCTCTTCGGCCCGGGCCTGCTCGGCCAGCAGGTACCGCTCCCGCTCGGCCCGCTCGGCCCGGTCCCGCAGCGC
>PMOU01000041.1 GCA_003161205.1 Actinomycetota bacterium
CGACGGCGGCATCGGCGTGCTGCAGAGCTACGCCAGCCAGGCCAAACGCGACCTGCCGAACGACACGGTGCTGCCCGAAGGCCCGCCGCAACCGCTCGGCCGCGGGGGGACGTTCCTGGGCCAGCACATCCTCACCCCGCGACGCGGGATCGCGGTGCAGATCAACGCCTTCNNTGGGGCCCGCTGGAGAAGTTCGCGCCCGCGTTCATCGCCGGGGTGCCCACCCTGGTCAAGCCGGCCACCCAGACCGCGTACCTGACGGCCGCTCTGGTGGAGCTGATGGTCGGCTCGGAGCTGCTGCCCGCGGGCTCGCTTCAGCTGGTCTGCGGCAGCGCCGGTGATCTGCTCGATCATCTCGGCGAGCAGGATCTGGTGTCCTTCACCGGATCGGCCACGACCGCGCGGCAACTGCGGGCGCACCCGGCGGTCGTCGGCCGGTCGGTGCGGTTCAACGCCGAGGCGGACTCGCTGAACTGCTCGGTCCTCGGCCCTGACGCCGGGCCCGGCACGCCGGAGTTCGACCTCTACGTCGAGCAGCTGGTCAGCGAGATGACGGTCAAAGCCGGCCAGAAGTGCACCGCGATCCGGCGGGCCTTCGTCCCGGTCGCCGTGGTGGATCAGGTGGCCGAGGCCGTGCGCGGCCGGCTGGCCCAGGTGGTGGTCGGCAACCCGGCCGCCGACGGCGTGCGGATGGGCGCGCTGGCCAGCCTGGACCAGCGCGAAGAGGTGCGCCGAGGCGTCAAGGCCCTGCTGTCGGCGGGACGGCTCGTCTCCGGTGATCCGGATCATGTCGACGTCGTGGGGGCCAGCGCCGAGCGGGGCGCGTTCCTGGCCCCGCTGCTGCTGGTCAGTGACGACGCGAGCCGTCCCGAGCCGCATCAGGTCGAGGCATTCGGCCCGGTCAGCACCATCATCGGGTATCAGGGCACCGCTGAGGTGATCGAGCTGGCGGCCCGGGGTCGGGGCAGCCTGGCCGGTTCGATCGTCACCGCCGACCCGGCCTTCGCCCGCGACGTGGTCCTCGGCCTGGCTCCCTGGCACGGGCGGCTGCTCGTGCTCGACCGCGAGGACGGAGCCGAGTCAACCGGGCACGGGTCGCCGCTGCCCACGCTCGTGCACGGCGGCCCCGGCCGGGCCGGCGGCGGGGAGGAGCTGGGCGGCATCCGCGGCGTGCTGCACCACATGCAGCGCACGGCGGTGCAGGCCAGCCCGCGTGTCCTGGCCGCCGTCACCGGCCGCTGGGTGCCCGGCGCCGAGCGGCATGCCGACGGCGGCCACCCGTTCCGCAAGTCCCTCGCCGAGCTGCGGATCGGCGACACCGTGGTGGCCGGCCCGCGCCAGGTGACGCTGGCGGATATCGAGCACTTCGCCGACTTCACCGGCGACACCTTTTACGCTCACATGGACGACGCGGCCGCCCGCGCGAACCCGTTCTTCGACGGCCGCGTCGCCCACGGCTACCTCATCGTTTCCTTCGCCGCTGGTCTCTTCGTGCAGCCCGACCCCGGCCCGGTGCTGGCCAACTACGGCCTGGAGAACCTGCGCTTCCTCACCCCGGTCTACCCCGGAGATGAGCTCACCGTGACGCTCACCTGCAAGCAGATCAACCCGCGCGAGGACGGCGACCACGGCGAAGTGCGATGGGACGCCGACGTGACCAACCAGGACGGGAAATCGGTGGCCACCTACGACGTCCTGACCCTGGTCGCGAAGCACTGGCCGCCGGCCTGAACCCCTTGAACCCCTTAACGGCGGTTGCGGGCGGTCGTAGGCGGTCACGGATCGCGGTCAGTCCCGAATTCCCGTCCCATCAGCCACGTGAACCACTTTCGTCACTCCGGCCTCCTTCTCGGCCCACAACGATGGAACATCGTTGTGGGCCTGACCACATCAATGGTCCATCGCGGCGGTTCAAGCGGTGCTGCCAACCGGCCCAACGGTCCATCGCGCCGGTTCCAAGCGGCCCAATGGTCCATCGGGTCGGACGCATGAGGAGCGGACCGGACGCAGGACCTTTACCCGGGTCACGTCAGTCCCTCCAGTAACACGCTCGGTGTGCGGGGCTCAGTGCGTGCTGAGGTAGGCCTCCGCGAGGTCGCAGCTGCCGCGGGTGTACCCGGCGCCGAGGCCGGCGGCGAACTCGACGCCGCGGTGCGAACCGATCCAGGCGACGAGCAGCAGCCGCCGGAACATGATGAACGTCCAGATTTCCGCCTCCTCTTCGGCGGACAGCTCACCCGCCTTGCGGTACCCGCCGAGCCAGCTGTCCACCAGCGCGGGCACCTCAGGTGAGTGCTCGAAGAAACTGACGGAGGTGCCCAGGTCGTACAGGAACCAGCTGAACCCCGAGTCGTCGAAGTCGATGACGCTCACCGATCCGTCCTGCACCAGCAGGTTGGCCAGCCGGGTATCCGCGTGCACCAGCCCGTAGCGTGCGGACCCGGTGCCGAACGCGGCCAGGCGGGCGCGGAGCACGTCGTCCAGGCGCGCGAGCACCCGCCGTTCGGAGGGTCCGACGCCGATGCCGTCCTGCCAGCGGCCCCACCGGGCCCCGGGCCCGAAGGCCGCCTGGTAATCCCAGTGGAACCGGCTGAACCAGGAGGGGCGGCGCCACTGCCGGGCGTGCCGGTGCATCCGGGCGGTGATCTCGCCGAGCTCGGCGAAGTGGCTGCCGGCGAGCCCGCTTTCGGGTTCGACGCCGGGCAGGAACTCAAAGCGCACGCAGTGCCGGGCGGTGGCCGGAGCCGGGCCGCCGCGTTCGGCCACCGACACGATCCGCCGCCCGTCGGCGGCGGGCAGGACCCGCGGCGTGCGCACCCCC
>PMOU01000281.1 GCA_003161205.1 Actinomycetota bacterium
GAAGCGGCTCACCGCGAAGCGGCGACCCGGCGCAAGGACGCGGCGATGGCCGCGGCGGCGGCACCAGGGTCGGAGGCGCGAGTGATCGGCCGGCCGATGACCAGCAGGTCCGCACCGGCCAGCATGGCCTCCTCAGGGGTGGCCACGCGCGCCTGGTCATGGGTGTCGCTGCCGGCCGGGCGGACGCCCGGCGTGATGAGCGTCACGTCCGGGCCCACCTCGGCCCGGACGGCGGAGACCTCACGCGGCGAGCAGACCAGCCCCTGGGCGCCCGCCGCCACGGAGAGGGTGGCCAGTCGCAGCACCGCATCCGATACCGGTCCGGCCAGGCCGATCCGGCCGAGGTCATCGTCAGTGAGCGAGGTCAGTACGGTGACCGCCGCCACCATCGTGTCCGGGGCCGACTCGACGGCGGCACGCACCACGTCAGCGCCTCCCGCCGCATGCACGGTCAGCACGTCCGGCCGCAGCCGCGCGACGGCCCTGGCCGCCCCGGCTACCGTGGCCGGGATGTCATGCAGCTTCAGGTCGAGGAAGACCGAAACCCGGCTGGCCCCTCGGACGGTCGCCACCACCTGCGGTCCGTAACGCAGATAGAGCTCAAGCCCGACCTTGACCGTGCTGACGTGAGGGGTCACCATCGCCGCCCACCGCGCTGCCGTCTCCAGGTCAGGTGCGTCCAGCGCGACCGCCACCGGCGCCGGCTTGTTCACAGCAACTCCCTAGGTTGATCGTTCCATTTGTAACATATTGCCGCCGGTTGTTTACAACTCGTCGTCTATAGGCGTCTCGCCAGGGCGCGGGGAAACCGGCCGTGAGCCCGGGCGACGACATCGGCGGCCCGGTCGATGCTCAGCGCCGCCAGTTCCTCCTCCAGCTCCCGCAGCACGCGGGAGCACGCCGACGGGTCATGCATGAGCTCCGTGCCCACCGCGACCATGGAAGCGCCCGCCAGCAGCAGCTCAAGCGCGTCCCGGCCGGTACGCACGCCGCCCACCCCGATGATCGGCATACTGGGGAACGCCTCCCGCACCTGCCAGACGCATCGCACCGCGACCGGCCTGATCGCGGGCCCGGACAGCCCGCCGTAGGAGCCGGCCAGCGCTGGGCGCATGGTGCGCGCGTCGATGGCCATGCCCAGCACCGTGTTGATCAGCGAAAGTCCGTCCGCGCCGGCGATGACGCAGGCACTGGCCACCGCCACCAGGTCGGTGACGTCGGGCGAGAGCTTGGCGAGCACGGGGATGTCCTGCTTGGCGGCGCCCCGCACCGCCTTGACCACGCTCCCGGCCTGCTGCGGGTCCAGAGCGAACATGCGCCCGGCGTCTTCCGCGTTGGGGCAGGAAAGATTGACCTCGATGGCCGTGACGCCGACGGTCTCGGACAGCCGTTCCGCCAGCTTGGTGTACTCCGGGACGGTCTGCCCGGCGATCGAGACCACCACGCGCGCGCCCCGCGACAGCAGCCAGGGCAGGTCGCGCTGCAGGAAAGCGTCAATGCCCGGACCCTGCATGCCCACCGAATTGAGCATGCCGCTGGGCGTCTCGGCCAGCCGGGGCGCGGGATTGCCGGTCCGGGGCTCCGCCATGATCGACTTGCTGATCAGCGCGCCGACCCGGGCGACGTCGACGAACTGGGCCAGCTCGCGGCCGGACCCGGCACAGCCCGACGCGGCGAGCACCAGATTGGGCAGCTCGGCCTGGCCGAGGCTGACCCGCATGTCAACCGGCATGGAGATGCTCGCTTTGCCCCGGGGGACCGGACCAGCCGGGGGCGCCGAGGGCGTCGAAGGGGATGGTGCCTATGTCGTCCCAGCGGACCAGGTCGCCCCGGAACACCGGGCCTTCGACGCACGAGCGCACGATCCGGGTGATCCCGTCGTTCCCGGTGACCGGCAGCACGCACCCCATGCAGACTCCGGTCCCGCAGGCCATGGGCACGTCCACCGATGCCTGGACGGGGATGGCGTAACGGCTCGCCATCGCCGTCACTTCCTGCAGCACGGGCACCGGCGCGGACGCGTAGATCACGTCCGTGCGGGCCTCGCGGATGATCTGCTCAAGCAGCACGGTGACCGCGCCGCGGACGCCGAACGAGCCGTCGGACGTGGCGACCGTCGCGGACCGCCCGTTCCGCCTGGCGGTCAACGCACCGAAAACGCGGTCCGCGCTCGCCGCGCCGAGCAGGTAGTCGATGCTGCACCCGCGCTCCTTGAGCCGCGCGGCGAGCGCGAACAGCGGCGCGCTGCCGTAGCCGACCCCGACCAGCAGGCAGCTCGAGGGGTCTTTGGGCAGGGGAAACGGCCGGCCCAGCGGTCCGACCACGTCGAGCACGTCCCGGGCGCGCAGCGCGGCCAGCCACCGCGTCCCCGGCCCGCTGGCGTCGAACACGAACTCCACCGTGCCGCCATGATCGGGGCGCACGTCATGAACGGCGAAGGCCCGCCGCCCGAGCATGGAGGTCTGCGGGCCGCCGACCGCGACCGCGATGAACTGACCAGGCCGGAACTTGGTCGCGATGGCCGGCGCGACCACCGTCAGCGCGTGATAGGCATCGACACGCCGCGAGGTCAGCACGGTACCGCGGATCTGAACGGGCGCCATCTGCCTTATCCCACCTTACCTACGAGGCGCGCGGCCGAGCAGCGCGGCGTGTTCCTGCAGCGACCGCACACCCACCTCACCGCGGATAGTGGCCTCGATCCCGTGTACGGCCGCGGCCAGGCCGGCGACCGTGGTGACACAGGGAATGCCGCGGCGGACAGCCGCGGTGCGGATCTCATAGCCGTCNNCCGTCAAGGCGCGGCCCCGACTGGCCAGGACTGCCGAACGGCGTATTCACGATCAGGTCCACCTCACCTGCGAGGATCCTCGCTACCACGGTCGGCTCACCGGACGGCCCGGGACCGTCGCCGTGCTTCCGCACGATCTTGGCACGAACCCCGTTCCGGCGCAGCACCTCCGCCGTTCCCTCCGTGGCCCAGATCTCGAAGCCCAGATCGGCCAGGCGCTTGACCGGAAATATCATCGACCTCTTGTCGCGGTTCGCCACCGACACGAACGCCCGGCCCTTCACCGGCAGCGAGCCGTAGACCGCGGCCTGGGCCTTGGCGTACGCCGTGCCGAACACCGCGTCGATCCCCATCACCTCGCCGGTCGAGCGCATCTCCGGGCCGAGCACGGTGTCCACGCCCTGGCCGCTGGGATCGCGGAACCGCCCGAACGGCAGCACCGCCTCCTTCACCGCGACCGGCGCGTCCAGCGGCATGCGGCCGCCGTCGACTTCCGCCAGCATCCCCTCGGCGCGAAGCTCGGCGATGGTGGCGCCCAGCATGATCCGGGCCGCGGCCTTGGCCAGCGGCACCGCCGTGGCCTTGGAGACGAACGGCACCGTGCGCGAGGCCCGCGGGTTGGCCTCCAGCACGTACAGCACACCGCCGGCCATCGCGTACTGCACGTTCAGCAGGCCGCGCACGCCCACCCCGGCGGCGATCGCCTCGGTGGCCGCGCGGATCGGCTCGATGTCGCTGCGCCCGATGGTGATCGGCGGCAGCGCGCAGGCGGAGTCACCGGAATGGATGCCCGCCTCCTCGATGTGCTCCATGACGCCGCCGAGGTACAGCTCGGTCCCGTCGTACAGCGCGTCGACGTCGATCTCGATCGCGTCGTCGAGGAACCTGTCGATCAGGACCGGCTGGCCGGGACCTGCCTCGGTGGCCCGGGACACGTAGGACCGCAGCGTGGCGTCGTCGTAGACGATCTCCATACCGCGCCCGCCCAGCACATACGAGGGCCGTACGAGCACCGGATACCCGATCTCGCGGGCGATCCGGACGGCCTCCTCGGCCGACGTCGCGGTCCCGTACCTCGGCGCGGTCAGCCCGGCTTCTTCCAGCACCCGGGCGAAGGCGGCGCGGTCCTCGGCCAGGTGGATGGCCTCGGGCGAGGTGCCCACCACCGGCACGCGGGCGGCCGCCAGCGCCCGGGCCAGCCCGAGCGGCGTCTGCCCGCCCAGCTGGACGATCACCCCGGCGACCGGGCCGCTCGCCTGTTCCGCCCGCACCACCTCCAGCACGTCCTCCAGGGTGAGCGGCTCGAAGTACAGCCGGCCCGACGTGTCGTAGTCGGTCGAGACCGTCTCAGGGTTGCAGTTCACCATCACGGTCTCGTAGCCCGCCGCGGTGAGCGCGAAGGAGGCGTGCACGCAGGCGTAGTCNNGCCGCGAACTCCGCCGCGCAGGTGTCCACCGCGTGGTACACCGGCCGCACGCCCAGCCCCCAGCGGATCTCGCGCACCACGGCCTCGATGCTGCCGCGGAGTTCGGCGATCTGAGCGTCGGAGAACCCGGTCTCCTTGGCGGCCCGCAACGTCACCGCGTCCAGGGCGGGGGCCGCGGCGACCTGGTCAGCGACCTCCAGGATGCGCTGGATCTGGTCGATGAACCAGGGATCAATGCTGGTCACTTCGTTGACCTCAGCCACGCTGGCGCCGGCCCGCAACGCCTGGTGGATGGTAGCCAGCCGCCCGTCGTGCGGGGTTGCGCAGGCACGCAGCAAGCTCTCCGCATCACCCGGCGGATTGCGGTAGCTGAACGCGCTGTGGCCGCTCTCCATGGACCGCAGGGCCTTTTGCAGGGCTTCGGGGAAGTTACGGCCGATGGCCATCGCCTCCCCCACGCTTTTCATGTGGGTGGTGAGGGCGGGATCAGCGCCGGGGAACTTCTCGAACGCGAACCGGGGCACCTTGACCACCACGTAGTCCAGCGCGGGCTCGAAGCAGGCCGGCGTCTGGCCGGTGATGTCGTTCGGGATCTCGTCGAGGGTGTAGCCGATAGCGAGCCGCGCGGCGATCTTGGCGATCGGGAAGCCGGTGGCCTTGGAAGCCAGCGCGGACGAGCGCGAGACCCGGGGGTTCATCTCGATCACGACCATGCGGCCGGTCTGCGGCTCGACGGCGAACTGGATGTTGCAGCCGCCGGTGTCCACGCCCACGGCCCGCATGATGGCGATCGCGGTGTCCCGCATCTGCTGGTACTCGCGGTCGGTCAGCGTCATGGCCGGGGCGACGGTGACCGAGTCGCCGGTGTGCACGCCCATCGGGTCGATGTTCTCGATCGAGCAGACGACGACCACGTTGTCACGGGAGTCGCGCATCAGCTCGAGCTCGAACTCCTTCCAGCCGAGGATGCTCTGCTCGAGCAGGACCTCATGGGTCGGGCTCGCGTCCAGTCCCGCTCCGGCGATGCGCCGCAGGTCCTCCTCGGTCCAGGCGATGCCGGAGCCAGCCCCGCCGAGGGTGAACGAGGGCCGCACCACGACGGGGTAGCCGAGCCCCGGCTCGGCGCCGTCCGGNNCCCAGGCCGATGACGATCTCCTTGAACCGCTCGCGGTCCTCGCCGGCCCTGATCGCGTCGATGTTCGCGCCGATCAGCTCGACGTTGTAGCGCCGCAAGATGCCCGAGTCGTGCAGGGCGACGGCCGCATTCAGTGCCGTCTGGCCGCCCAGCGTCGGGAGCACCGCGTCGGGACGCTGGATCGCGATGACCTTTTCCAGCGTCTCGGTCGTGATCGGCTCGACGTAGGTCGCGTCGGCGAACTCAGGATCGGTCATGATCGTCGCCGGATTGGAGTTGACCAGGCTGACCTTGATGCCCTCCTGCTTGAGCACCCGGCAGGCCTGGGTGCCCGAGTAGTCGAACTCGCACCCCTGGCCGATGACGATCGGTCCAGACCCGATCACCAGCACTGATTTCAGATCCTCACGCCGCGGCACGACATACCCCCAAGCTCTGCGGGGACTCCGCGCCCCGCCCGGCGGCCCCGTCAGGAGCGGAGATCCACGATCGTTCCTGCCGCCTCATCGGGCACGCTCCAGCATGGCGCAGAAGTGGTCGAAGTGGTCAGCGGCATCGTGCGGGCCGGGAGCGGCCTCGGGGTGATACTGCACGCTGAACACCGGGCGCTCCAGCAGTCGCAGTCCCTCGACCACGCCGTCGTTGAGATTGACGTGGCTGACCAGGGCCGGGCCGTAGGGCGTCTCGAACGGCCGCAGCGCCTGGGGTGGCACGTGTGACCACGTGGTGCCGCCGGATGCGCTTCCGGCGGCCGCGCCGTCCGCGGTTCCGGCGGTGGCGTCCGGCGCGGCCGGCGCGTCGTGCGTTTGCCCGGGCAGCGCGGCGGCGAAGCCGTGGTTGTGGCTGGTGATATAGACGCGGTCGGTCGCGAGATCCATCACGGGCTGATTCACGCCCCGGTGGCCGTACCGGAGCTTGTAGGTGCTCAGGCCGAGGGCCAGGGCCAGAATCTGGCTGCCCAGGCAGATGCCGAAGACGGGCAGGCCGGCGTCGAGCACCCCGCGCATCGCCTCTACCGCATAGGTGGCCGCGGCCGGGTCACCCGGGCCGTTGCTGAAGAACACGCCGTCCGGCGAGGCGGCCAGGATCTCCGCGGCGCTCGTGCCGGCCGGGACCACCAGCACCTCGCAGCCCCTCGCCGCCAGGTTCCGCGGCGTGGATGCCTTGATGCCCAGGTCAACGGCGACCACGCGGTACCTGGCCTGGCCCGGGGGCCGGACCGTGTAGGGCTCGGGCGTACTCACGACCCGGGCGAGGTCGGCTCCGGTCATCTCGGGGCTGGCGAGCACGCGCTCCAGCAGAGCACCGGGATCACTCTCCCGGGTGCTGATCGCGGCCCGCATGGCGCCCTGCTCGCGCACCCGCCTGGTCAGCAACCTGGTGCCGCGGACGGCGATGCCCGTGATGTTCCCGGCCCGGAGATAGGCGTCCAGTTCGCGGGTCGCCCGCCAGCTGGACGCGATCCTGGCCGGCTCGCGCACCACGTAGCCACTGACCCACACCTGACCGGACTCGGGATCTTCGTCGTTGACGCCCGTGTTGCCGATGTGCGGCGCGGTCATCGCGACGATCTGGCGGCAGTAGGACGGGTCGGTCAGCGTCTCCTGGTACCCGGTCATGCCGGTGTTGAAGACCATCTCGCCGAACGTCTCGCCGTCGGCTCCGAAGGCGGTCCCGTGCAGCGTCGTGCCGTCCTCGAGGACCAGCAGGGCGGTTCGGGTCATCGGGTTGCTCATGTCAGGTCAGCTTTCCGTCGAGGACGGTGGGCATGCCGCGCAGGAAGGTGGCCACCACCCGGCCCGGCAGTTCCATGCCGGCGAAGGGCGTGTTGCGGCTCTTGGACGCGCCCGGGACCACCGCCTCGGCGGGGGCCGCCGGATCGTACAAGGTAAGGTTGGCGGGAGCGCCGGGCCCGAGCGGGACACCCTGCCCGGCCAGCCGCCCGATCCTGGCCGGGCGGATGGACATCCTGTCGGCTATCCCTGGCCAGTCGAGCAGTCCGGTGTCCACCATCGTCTCCTGCACCACGCGGAGCGCGGTCTCCAGGCCGGTCATCCCGAACGCCGCGGCCGACCACTCCGTTTCCTTGGCCTCCACCGGGTGCGGGGCATGGTCGGTCGCCACGCAGTCGATGGTGCCGTCGGCGAGCGCGCGCCTCAGCTCGGCCACGTCGGCCGCGGTGCGCAGGGGCGGGTTGACCTTGAACACGGGGTCGTAGCCGGCCGCGAGCTCATCGGTCAGCAGCAGGTGGTGCGGCGTCACCTCGGCGGTGACCCGCCATCCCTTGGACTTCGCCCAGCGGATGATCTCCACCGACCCGGCGGTGGAGACATGGCAGATGTGCAGCGCCGACCCGACATGGGCCGCGAGCAGGCAGTCACGCGCGATGATCGCCTCTTCGGCCACGGCGGGCCAGCCGGCCAGGCCGAGGCTCGCGGACATCTCGCCCTCATTAACCTGCGCGCCCTCGGTCAGCCGCGGATCCTGGGCGTGCTGGGCGATCACCCCGTCAAAAGCCTTGACGTACTCAAGGGCCCGGCGCATCAGCAGCGGATCGGCCACGCACATGCCGTCGTCGGAGAACACCCGGACCCGTGCGGCCGAATCCGCCATCGTGCCGAGCTCGGCCAGCCTGACGCCGGCCAGCCCGACGGTGACAGCACCCACGGGCTGGACATCGCAGTGGCCCGCCGCGCGGCCCAGCCGCCAGACCTGCTCGACGACTCCGGCGGTGTCGGCGACGGGTTCGGTATTGGCCATGGCGTGCACGGCCGTGTAGCCGCCGAGGGCGGCCGCCGCGGTGCCGGTCTCCACCGTCTCGGCGTCCTCACGGCCCGGCTCACGCAGGTGCGTGTGCAGGTCGACGAGNNCCCGGCAGGGCGATGAGGCCGTCGGCGTCCAGGACGCGAACGCCCGAGCGGTTCAGGCCGGCTTCGATGGCCACGATGGACCCGTCGCTGAGCAGGATGTCAGCGGTCCCGCCTTCGCCGCCGTAGCCCGCGACCGTGACGCCCCGGATGAGCCACCGGCCCGGGTCCGCTCCCTGCCCGTCCGCTCCCTGCCCGTCCGTCGCGGGGCCGCTGGTCGTCACTGGGTTACCTCCGGGAACTCGGTGCCGCCAAGAAGCAGGTACAAGACGGCCATCCGGGTGGTAACCCCGTTAGCCACCTGTTCCACGATCGTCGAGCGGGCGGAGTCGGCCACCTCGGCCGCGATCTCCACCCCCCGGTTCATCGGCCCCGGGTGCATGATGATGGCGTGCTCGGGCAGCCGCGCCATCCGCGCGACGTCGAGCCCGTACCTGCGGCTGTACTCGCGCACGCTGGGGAAATAGGCCGCGGTCATCCGCTCCTGCTGGACCCGGAGCATCATCACGACATCGCTCTTGGGCAGTTCGCTGTCCAGGTCATAGCTCACCGCGCAGGGCCAGCTGCCGACGGCGAGCGGCAGCAGCGTCGGCGGAGCGGCCAGGGTCACCTCGGCGCCGAGGGTGCTCAGCAGCAACACGTTGGACCGGGCGACCCGGCTGTGCAGGACGTCTCCGACGATCGTGACCCGGAGGCCGTCAAGCCCGGCCCCGCGAGGGCTGGCCCCGTGGATCCGGCGCCGGATGGTGAACGCGTCGAGGAGGGCCTGGGTGGGATGCTCGTGCGTGCCATCCCCGGCGTTCAGCACGCTGCCCTGGACCCAGCCCGCGAGCCGGTGCGCCGCACCGGACGCGCTGTGCCGGATCACCACCGCGTCCGCGCCCATGGCCTCCAGCGTCAGGGCGGTGTCTTTGAGGCTCTCGCCCTTGCCGACGCTCGACCCCTTGGCGGAGAAGTTGATCACGTCGGCGGACAGCCGTTTGGCCGCGGCCTCGAAGGAGATCCTGGTCCTGGTCGAGTCTTCGTAGAAGAGGTTGACCACGGTCCGGCCGCGCAGCGTGGGCAGCTTCTTGATCGGCCGGTCGGCCAGCTGAGCCAGTTCCTCGGCGGTGTCGAGGATGAGCAGGGCGTCGGCTCGGCTGAGGTCGGCCGCCGAGATCAGGTGACGTTTCACGGCCGGCTCCCCTCCTCGCCGATCATCACGGCGTCCTGACCGTCCACCTCGCCCAGCAGGACCCGGACGACCTCACGCTGGGAGGTCGGCAAGTTCTTGCCCACATAGTCGGCGCGGATGGGAAGCTCCCGATGACCGCGGTCGACCAGGACCGCCAGCTGCACGGCCCGCGGCCTGCCGAGATCATTCAGCGCGTCAAGCGCGGC
>PMOU01000306.1:0-7108 GCA_003161205.1 Actinomycetota bacterium
TCCGGTGATGATCTCCTGCACGGTCATGATGCCGGTGGTCAGCGTGCCGGTCTTGTCCAGGACCACGACGCGGATCCGGCCGGCCGACTCCAGCGCCTGCGCGCTCTTGACACCGATGCCCAGTTCGGCGCCGCGACCGACGGCGGCGAGCAGCGCGGTCGGGGTAGCGAGACCGAGCGCGCACGGGCACGCGACCACCAGCACCGCCACGGCCGCGCTCCAGGCGGCCGCCGCGGGCAGGCCCGTGCCCAGCCAGAACCCGAGCGTGGCGGTGGCGCAGGCGATCACGCACGGCACGAACACCGCAGCGATCCGGTCCGCCAGCCGCTGCGCGCTGGCCTTGGTTCCCTGCGCCTGGCTGACCAGGCGGGTGATCTGCGCCAGCAGCGTATCCGCGCCGACCCGGGTGGCGCGCACCACCAGGCGCCCGCTCATGTTCACGGTGGCCCCGGTCACCTGGTCATCCGGTCCCACCTCGGACGGCATCGCCTCACCAGTGACCAGCGAGGTGTTGACCGCGGAGCTCCCGGCCACCACCGTTCCGTCGGTGGCGATTTTTTCCCCCGGCCGGACGACGAAAAAGTCGCCCGCGACGAGTTCTGTTACGGGCCTGCGTTGCTCTTTACCGTCCCGCAGGACCGCGACGGACTTGGCGCCGAGGCTGGCCAGGGCGGACAAAGCCGAGCCCGAACGGACCCGGGCGCGTGCCTCCAGGTACCTCCCGGCCAGTACCGCGGTGGTGACGCCCGCGGCGGCTTCCAGGTACAGGGTCTGCCCGCTGGCCTGCCCGAAGGTGAACGCGAACGACATCCGCATGCCGGCCCGGCCGGCCCCGCCGAACGTCAGCGCGTACACCGACCAGCCGAACGACGCCGCCACCCCGACGCTGACCAGCGTGTCCATGGTGGCCGCGCCGTAGCCGAGGCCGTGCCAGGCGGCCCGGTGCAGCGGCCAGGCGCCCCACATGGCGACCGGCGCGGCCAGCAGCAGGCTTATCCACTGCCAGCCTTTGAACTGCGCGGCCGGGACCATGGCCAGCACGATCACGGCCGCGGCGAGGGGGACGCAGACGGCGAGGCGGCGCCCGAGGTCGCGGACTACGGGGTCGCTTGTTCTTATGTCGCCGGCGCCGGCAGGGGCGGGTAGCTCGGCGGTGTAGCCGGCGGACTCGATGACGCCGATGAGTTCGGCGGGGTCACGGGCGCCGAGGTGAGTGATGTAGGCGCGGCCGGTGGCGTAGTTGACGGTGGCGGACACGCCGTCCAGGTGGTTGAGGCGGCGCTCGATCCGGGCCGCGCAGGATCCGCAGGTCATCCCGCCGACGACCAGCTCGGCCTCGACCTCGGCGGAGCGGGTATCGCTCACGGGTGGCCCATGTTCATGGTCGTGCCGCCGCCACCCGGGCCGGTGACCTGGGCGTGGCTGGTAGTCAGCGGGCCTAGGTGAGCACCGGTCACGTGCGCCACGGCGAAGATTGCCGCGAGCAGCAGGACGAACCCCAGGAGCTTGGCCTCACGAGCCACGTGATCACCTTCCGGACCGGCGCGTGTCTGACCGCGCTGACGGAATGCTACTCGGGGCTGGTAAGAAGGTGCACCGGGGTGGCCTGGTTATATGGCGCCCAGCCTTCCACGCTCTGTAGATGTCATGGGTGGCTGTTCTGCTCGGCGGGATGCGGGGTGCTTACGTCCCGGGTGACGACGTAAGCGGCCGGGTCCTGGCACGACTGCCCGGGCGGAGCAGGAGTTCTGCGGGGCGCATCGCGGCAGACGCAGCGGTCGAAGCCGCGCAGACTCTGGATGATCTGGCGCATGGGTTTGCTTCCCTTCTTAGAATTGCGTTCCCAGTCTGCCCAGGTATCGCCCGGCGGATGTCCCCGGCCGCTTCGGCCGGATCTGATGGTGCCGCAGGGGGATGATGCCCTCGAGATGGCTCGGCAAGAACAGGTTCACCACGGAACCGGTGGACACGCCGCTTGAATGCGTACCCAGGACCGCACAATCGCTACCCAGTGGATAGATGCCGCTACGGTCGGACGCGACGCCGATTGGCCCTACGTCCGCCGGGATTATAAAAGCGGGCAGCTCCGCCCATGTTCACGGTCGCGACTCCATATGCTCCTGGGAAGATTCCCGATGAGCCCCGCGGGGTCTCGACGTGGCGCAATTCGGTGCAAACGTCAGTCTTAGAGGCCGAGCATGATCGAGTCGGTGCTCACCTATGTGAGCAGGCGGTCCCATGGGATTACGCTATCGAGCGCTTCGGGGAACTTCCGCTCCGCATAATTGACATACTGATTAATGTGCTCCAGCATGAGCGCTCCTGAAGCATGGGGGTCACGTTCACGGATGGCATGGTAAATATTCTCATGAGCCTTGAGGATTGCCGAGCGACGCCCGCTGGGGTAATCCATTCCTATAACAGTTCCGTCCATAATGCCGAGCAGCGAGTCAATAATATAGCCGAACAGCGGATTACCGGAAGACCACGCGATGATTTCGTGAAACTGCTTGTTCGCGTCCAGGAATATGTGCTGGTCATCGAGACTATCGCGCATTTGGACAATCGTCGATGCCAGGCTGCTCAGCGCATCGTCGCTAATCCGCTCCGCGGCCATGGAACTGATCACAGGTTCCAGGGCCGAACGGACCTCAACTATGGTCCGNNGCGTACTTTTCGAGCATCGTACGCTCGGCGGGCAGCACATCCCCCGGCCTCAGGCTGCCGCGGACTACGTCCCGCACGATGCGCTGCGCGACGAGCATGGCTGCCTTAGGCGGGCGACTCCCGTTCATACTGGCTCCTGGGCTCACAATGCCGGCAGCGAAGAGTCTTGAGGTTCGGCATCCACATCGATGCTAACAATATTCATTATACATTTTACTGACTGTATACATCGATTCGTTGGCAGACTGCGACCGGCAGCCGTCCAGTGCCAGGTAGTACCGCCGCCTAGTTCCAACGCGGCCGCCCTGACAGCAGAGGTTCGTCACGACACCGATGCGGCATCCATGGCTCAGCGGTAGTTCGTCCAGGGTCGGCAGGCTCCGGGGGAAATCGGCCTCGGCGTAGGGCAACTGCATCGGCCGGCCGGCCCACTCGTCGGGGGCGATGGCACACATCCGAAAGACCGCGGATCCCGGTGGCGGCTTCAGTTCCACGCCGTCCGGCAGACCGTCCTCGTCGCCAAGCGACGCGGGCGTCGAGTTGATCCGCCAGAGGTCGAGAATCGTGAAGGCCGGTGTCTCGACCAGGTGAACCGCCAGGCTGTCCTCAAGGACGGTTGACTTGCCGTCCGGGCCAGTCAGTGGACGACCCTACGAACTCCGAAATCGGTCGCCTTCTCCAACATGCTGACCTCCGCTGGCCTGTCAACATAAATCTATGTTCATGATACTCACATCTGTGCCGCCGGCAACTGTCACGGATGACTCAAAGACGTGATCACCCGCGGCATCCGGCTGGACGGCGACCGGCTGGGCCTTCCCTCCGCCGGATCAGTACGTGCGCGGGTTCTCGCGCTCGACCTTGGAGGGCGCGGTTGCCGAGATTACAATACTCATAAATATAATGATTCGCCTTGCTCGACTGAAGGGAGTCCCTCGCATGATCGGCGACGACCGGCAGGATGCGGACATGCCCGGTGGTGGTGCAGCTAAGAATTTCCCGCACCTTTTCTCGCCGGTACAGGTCGGGGGGATGCACCTGCGCAACCTCGCCGCGGTGCGAGACGCGGTCGGCACCGGCATCACCCTGGGCGTGCGGATGAACCTCCGGCAAGAACTACCCGGCGGCCTTACTTCCGATGACGCCATCGCGACGGCCCAGTACCTGGAGTCGACGGGCCTGATCGGGCGATCATGTCGAAGGCGGGGTCGGCGTCAAGCGCGGCCAGGGCCGCACGCAAGAGGTCACTATTGCCGATGACCGCTCCCGTCGGGTCAAGCGGGTTGCCGGGATGGCCGAGGGGCATCAAGGGTCCAAGAACATCCTTCGTCTCCTGGGACAGGTCCGGCAGGTCCAGGCCAGCCTCGCTCGCCCGGTCGGCCATGTACGTGCACTCCCCACCCGAGGGCGACAGCACCGCCAACCGGTTCCCGGTCACCGGCGGCACGGTGACGAGCAAGTTCGCGGTGGTGACGAGATCGTCGATGGAGTCTGCTTCCACGATGCCAAGCTGACGGAAGACCCCCTGCAACACGGGGTAGTCACCGGCCAGGGCGCCGGTATGACTTAGTGCCGACCGCTGGCCCGCTGACGTCCGGCCTAGCTTCAGGGCCAGGACTGGCTTGCCGGCGCTCCTGGCGTGCTCGGCCGCGGCGAGAAAGCGAGGACCCTCGCGTACCTGTTCCACGACGAGCACGATGGAGCGAGTGGCCGGGTCCTCGATCAAAGCATCCATCATGTCCGCGAGCTCGAGATCGCACTCGTTGCCGACGCTCACCAGGACGCGCACGCCGATGCCCTTGCTCTGGGCCATGTTGGCGATGTTCACCCCCATGCCGCCGCTCTGGCTCACGATCGACATCGTGCCCGGTAGCAAGTCGGACGTGATGTTGAAGGTGGGGCAGGCGATCACGTTGTCGGCGACGTTCATGACCCCGATGCAGTTTGGCCCGAGGACCCTGCTGCCGTACCGCCGGGCTACGTCCCGCACGGTTTCCTGTAGTCGCCGCCCCGCCGGGCCCAGCTCGGCGAATCCTGAGGCGCAGACGACGACGGTGCGGATACCGTGCGCGGCGCATTGTTCAACCTGCTGTACCGCCGTCTCAGCCCGGAGCATCAGGTACGCGACATCGATCTGCCCTGGTAGCTGATCGATGCTTGGGTAGCAGCGATACCCGGAAAGCTCGCGATGCCGCGGATTTACCGGAAAGATCCCGCCGCGATAGCCGGTCCGCACCAGGTTCGCCAATGTCCGGCCGGCGTGCCCGTCCACCTCGGCGGACGCACCCACGATTGCTATCGACCTTGGATTGATCAGGCCGGCGAAATCAAAGCTAGGCACCGGGCCATCAGGCATTCAGGCATCGCCTCACTGCGAACCGGCCGGTACGGCTTGGAAGCGCCGCAGGCGCAGGCTGTTCCAGACCACGAACACCGAGGACAGCGTCATCGTGGCCGCCGCGACGATGGGGTTCAGGAAGCCGAGGGCGGCCAGCGGGATGGCCAGGACGTTGTAGCAGAAGGCCCAGGCCAGGTTGCGGCGGATGGTGCGGAAGGTGGCGCGGGCCAGCTTGATGGCGTCGGGGACGACCTCCAGGTCGTCGCGGAGCAGGATGATGTCGGCGGCACAGATGGCGACGTCGGTACCGGAACCCAGGGCTAGGCCGAGCCGGGCGGCGGCCAGGGCAGGAGCGTCGTTGACGCCGTCTCCGACCATGGCGACCGAACGGCCCGCGGCTTCNNNNAGCAGGACGGGCCGCAGGCCGAGGCCGCGCAGCTTGGCGACGGCCGCGGCGGCGGAGGGCTTGACGGTGTCGGTGACGGCCAGGGCGCCGCGGATCGCGTCGTCCCAGCTGACCAGGACGGTGGTACAGCCGGCGTCTTCCTGGACGCGGCACCAGCCGGCCAGGTCCGCGGGGACGGTGACACCGGTGTCGGTGAACAGCCTGGCGCGGCCGATGATGACCCGCTGGCCGTCGACGACGCCGCGGGCGCCCAGGCCGGGGAGGGCGGCGAAGTCGTCGGCGGAGGTCAGGTGCGGCGACTCGGTCCGGGCCAGGGCGGTGACGGCGGCGGCGACGGCGTGCTCGGAGGCTTGCTCGACAGCGCCCGCGTAGCGGAGCAGGTCGGTGCGGCTGACGCCGGGCCGCGGCTGCACGGCGGTGACGGTCATCTGGCCGGTGGTGACGGTGCCGGTCTTGTCCAGGACCACGGTGTCGATCCGGCGGGAGGACTCCAGGGCCTGGTAGCCCTTGATGAAGANNGCCAGGGCGGCGCTGAAGGCGTGCGCGACCGGGCTGCCGGCTAGCAGCCAGCCGGCCAGAGTCAGGATCGCGCAGGCCAGGACGGCGGGGACGAAGACCGCGCAGATGCGGTCGGCGAGGCGCTGGATGCTGGCCTTGCCGGCCTGGGCCTGCTCCACCAGCGCGACAAGGTGAGCGAGTTGGGTGTCGCGGCCCACCTTGACGGCGCGGACCACCAGGCGGCCGGTGACGACGATGGTGCCGCCGGTCACCACATCCCCCGGGGCGGCGTCGACGGGGACCGATTCTCCGGTCATCATGCTGCGGTCGACGGCGGACTGACCGGACAGCACCTCGCCGTCAGCGGCGATCCGCTCCCCCGGGCGAACCACGAACCGCTGGCCTGGTGCTAGCTGGTCAGCGGGGATCCATTGCTCGGTACCGTCGTCGGCGAGCACGCAGACGTCCTTGGCGCCGGCCGCGGCCAGGTCACGCATGGCCTCGCCGGCGCTGCGCCGGGCCCGGGCCTCGTACAGGCGGCCGGCCAGCAGGAACGTGGTGACCGAGGCGGCCACCTCGAGGTAGATGCCGCCGCCGGAGTTGTGCAGGAGGGCATGCAGGCCGCTGGCGCCGGTGCGGCTGCGGTCCAGGAAGAACATGGCGTAGACGGACCAGCCGCAGGCGGCGATGATGCCCATCGAGACCAGGGTGTCCATCGAGGACGACAGGTGCCGGGCCTGCCTGAGCGCGGCCTGGTGGAACGGCCACGCGGCCCAGGTCGCGACCGGGGCGGCCAGCGCGACCAGGACCCACTGCCAGCCGGGGAACCTCGACCACGGGAAGATCGACAGCACGATGGACAGGTCGGTCAGCGGGACGAAGAACACCACCGCCAGGATCAGACGGCGGCGCAGCCGCTTGACCGCGGCGCCGTCGGCCGCGAACGAGATGTCCGCCGTCTCCGGGCGGGCCAGCTCGGCGGAGTAGCCGGCCGCCTCCACTACCTTCACCAGTTCGGCCGGGGAAACCTGAGGGCGGGCAGTAACGTGGGCCCGTTCGGTGGCAAGGTTGACAGTCGCCGTGACGCCGTCGAGCTTATTGAGCTTGGTCTGCACCCGGGATGCGCACGCGGCGCAGGTCATCCCGCCGATGACGAGCTCGACCTGGCTCGTAGCGGGCGCCACGTCGGTCAGCGGACT
>PMOU01000306.1:7147-12574 GCA_003161205.1 Actinomycetota bacterium
CGGCATGACCTGCGAGCACTGCGAGAAAGCGGTGCGCGCTGAGATCTCGGCTCTCCCCGGCGTCAACCAGGTGGACGTCGATGTCGCCTCCGGTGAGGTCAGGATCCTGGCCGAGCCCGTCCCGGAGAGGGCGGCCCTGCAGGCGGCGGTCGAGGAAGCCGGGTACGAGCTCCGTTAGATCATGATGATCAGCATGAGTGCCATGGTGACGCCCATCGCGATCCGGCAGCTCGTGGCGACCCACGGGGCGAGGACCAGGTGGCTGTCGCTCTCCTGGGGGGTGCTGGCGGCGGCCTGATCTGGCTCGGCGGGCGGGGTGATGGTGGCCACACCGCCTTCGGCAGGAGCCAGCCCGGCCCCGGCCGAAGACTCGGCCCCGGCCGGGGTGCCCGCCAGCACGGCGCCGGGTGACGCGATACGGGCAGCGGCCAGGCTGTAGTGCCCGCTGGCCCCGGGGCCGGAGAGCTGGTCGAGGTCCCAGATGCTGTAGCCGATCAGGACCAGCGCGAAAACAAAGGCCAGGAACGGCAGGCGCAGCGTCGCCATGCCGGAGCCGCCCATGCCGCTCATCCCCGATCCACCCGCTGCGGGCGCCGCGACGGCGACGAACATGTAGAGCATGGCGCCGCTGTGCACCAGGTGGGGCGCGCAGCGGCCACCCGACAGGGCGCGGATGCCTACCCCGCGCGCATCCCGCCCGACGTGGTAGGCAAACCACGCGGTCAGGGCGGCGAAGATGACATCCCAGGCGTCGTTCGGCAACGTGTGCAGGCTCGCCGCCAGCTCTCCCGCCATCGCGATGGCCATCAGCAGATGCGCGACGTCGATGTCCGAGGCGACCGCGGCGCGGCCACGCTGCCACGGCCGCGCCGCGCCCAGCCGGGCCGCGCTCACCGCTGCGACCACGAGCATGATCGCAGCGAAGATGTCCAGGATCCAGGCGGGGATGGTCATGCCGGCCGTCCGTCAGCGTTAGGGCGGGTGGGGCCGTTGGGGCCGGTCCGGACCGGGACCGTCCTGGCCGGCCAGTAGGCCAGCGCCAGCAGGATGAGCAGCAGACCGGAATTAGGGTCGGTCGCCCCGCCGGCCAGGATGGTCCCGAACGCCTGCCCGACGACCCAGATCACCGCGGCGACCACGAGGGCCAGGACGATAGCGGCCCGGGCCGCGGGCGCGGGCAGGTAGACGCCGACCGCGATCAGCACGAGCGCGATCGCCAGCACGACCGAGGCGGCCAGTCCCTGGTGGGCCACCAGGGCGGCCGCGTTCTGGTCGATGGCGGCCAGCCAGCTGGGCTCGCCGCTGGCCATGCCCGCGATCATGCCGTTCAGGGCCTGCGGCGCCCGGTTGGCGGGCAGCAGGGCGAAGTAGGCCAGGCTCAGCCAGAGCACGAGCCACAGGGCCCGCGCGACCTGGGCCCCCACGGCCCGCGCGGCCAGGAACAGCGCCGGCGCCCCGCCGCGGTCGGCCGGCCACAGCAGGACCGCGAGCAGCGCGTAGATGATCACCGCGCCGGGAGCGCCGTTAAGCGGGCTCGCNNAGCCCCAGCAGCAGCTGGATCGTGGCGAAGATCGCGTTCAGGGCCACGCCGTGCTGCTCGACCAGGCGGGCGTCCCAGTTGATCGGGCTGGCAATAACTACCGGGTTACCCGCGGCGGTCCCCGCGAGCATCTGGCCGAACGCCTTGGTGAACATGAAGGACTGGTACTGCAGCACCCCGTCGAGCAGCCATACTCCGGCCAGCGCCAGCTGCAGCACCCGCCGGGCATCCGGCGCGGTGCGGGCGGCCACCTCCCCGGCGCCCAGCCTGCCCCGCCACGGGGCACGGCCCCCCGCGACGGCCATATCGCTCATCCTGGCTCTCCTCGGTTACGGCACCTGGCCCCGGAAACGCCGGGCGGCCCCTTTCGCGGCGGCCCGCTAATGTCATACAAGAGAGTAGAGGGCATATATGACAGGTTCAAGCGGTACCTGGAATTGAGTTTCTCCTCGGCACCACCGACCAGGAAAGTGCTGGTAGCAGAGTTGGGCGATCGATAATTAATCACCCCGGTAAACCCTATGGCAGTATTCGGTAAACCGGGGGAGGGTATTTAAGAAACCTCACAGGGGTATTGAGCACGCCATTCCGCTCGCCAGTGGAATGGCGTGCCGGGACGTCAGCTGGTGAACGTCGGGTCGCCGCCGCGGACCGGGGCCACCCGGCCCTTGGGCGGCGCCCGGGACGTCGTCGGCGCTGGCGGTGAGCCGATGGGCCAGGGCGTGCACGTGGTCGCGCAGGGCGTCCGGATGTTCGATCACGAACGGGCGGTCCAGCCAGGCGAGCAGAGAGGGGACCCAGTCCAGCCGCTGGACCCGCAGCCGGACCCGGACCTGAGCAGGCCCGGCCGGGAGCTCCTCGATCGTGGCGAGGCCGGCCGGGAGCCGGGCGCGGACCTGCTCGGCTGTGCCCATGATCCGCAGCGACACCTCGTGCTGGTAGGGCACCTCGGCGAGCCCGGCCAGCATCCGCCCCGGTCAGGTACCAGCGCCCGGAGTGGACCACGATCCCGTACGGGAGCGAGGCGGCCCGGGGTATCCCCAAGTTCCGGATGAAACGGCCGGCCTTCGCGACCACCTCCGCCGACGAGCTCGCCAGCGTCATCGACGGCAGCTGCGGCGGGAGGGCTGGCCGGAGGAGTGACACCACGGCCCGTTCGGCAGATAAAGATTTTTCATTCCGAACGAGCGGTGGTGCGTGCGCTGAGCATGCAGGCCGGCGCTCGGTACCCGGGGCCGGGCGGCACAAACCGGTATGTTGGCGCAGGGGGGCGGAACACCTAGGGACGGAGTTTCCGATGGCGGGACAGCGGCTCATGGGGATCGTGCTGGCGGGGGCGGAAGGCAAGCGCCTGGCGCCGCTGACGGCGGACCGGGCTAAGTCGGCCGTACCGTTCGGCGGGCTGTACCGGCTGGTGGACTTCGCGCTGTCCAACCTGGCGAACGCCGGGTTGTGGCATATCTGCGTGCTGACCCAGTACAAGAGCCACAGCCTGGACCGGCACATCACCACCACCTGGCAGCTGAATGCCCTGCTGGGCAACTACGTGGCCCCGGTCCCGGCGCAGCAGCGGCGCGGCCCGCACTGGCAGACCGGCTCGGCNNGCCGGGGCCGATCACGTGTACCGGATGGACCCCCGGCAGATGATCGAGGCGCACCGGGCGCGGGGCGCGGGGGTCACGGTCGCGGCGATCCCGGTGCCCCGGCTGGAGGCGACCGGCTTCGGTGTCGTGCAGACGGCGGCCGACGGTCACCGGATCGAGGCGTTCCTGGAAAAGCCCGCCGACCCGCCGGGGCGGCCCAGCCAGCCGGACGAGGCCTTCGCGTCGATGGGCAGCTACGTGTTCGACGCCGACGTGCTGGTCGACGCGCTGCGCAAGGACGCGGCCGACGAGACCAGCGGGCACAGCATCGGCGGCGACATCATCCCGATGCTGGTGCGGGGGCGGGCCGCGTACGTGTACGACTTCGGCGAGAACGTCGTGCCCGGCGCCGACGGGCACGACGCAGGCTACTGGCGGGACGTGGGCACGCTCGATTCCTACTTCGACGCGCACATGGACCTGTGCGCGGTCTCCCCCGTCTTCAACCTCTACAACGACAAGTGGCCGATCCTGACCCAGGTGCCGCCCCAGCCGCCGGCCAAGTTCGTGCATGACGACGGCGACCGGATCGGGCGGGCGGTCGACAGCGTGATCAGCAATGGCGTGGTTATCTCGGGCGGGCTCGTGCGGCACTCGGTGCTGTCGCCGGGGGTCCGGGTGGACAGCTGGGCACGGGTGGAGCGTTCGGTGCTCCTGCACAATGCGCGGATCGGG
The DNA here is from genome assembly GCA_003161205.1 of Actinomycetota bacterium. The sequence continues at coordinate 11,006 of PMOU01000306.1, forward strand.
CGGCGCGCCGTGGTGGAGAACGCGATCCTGGACAAGAACGTGGTGGTGGCGGAGGGCGCTTGCGTCGGGGTCGACAAGGAGCGCGACCGGGCTCGCGGTTTCGTGGTGTCCGGCGGCGGGATCACCGTGGTAGGCAAGGGGCAAGTGGTCACGGCGTGACACCCTTTCCGGTGAATGCGCGATAGGAATGGCCGCTGCGCGGCTATTTGCGCGGTATCTAAAGGGAAGCGCCCGGCCCGTACTTATGCATGTGCATTTGCCCTGTTAGGATGAACTGTGCAGGTAGGAGTGAGAGCCTTGCGCGTTGCGGACCGTGCCGCGCCTGGTTCATTTTTTCTCACTTGGGCAGAATTAGGGAGAAAAATGCAGGTCACCAACGGTATCCCGGCTGATCAGCTGGTATCGGCGCGCTGGCGCAAGAGCCTGGCCAGCAATCCCAGCGGGAGCTGCGTCGAGGTGGCCGAGCTGGCCGACGGCGCGATCGCCGTCCGCAACTCCCGGTATCCGGCCGGACCTGCCCTGATCTATACGCGCCGCGAGGTCGAGGCGTTCCTGACCGGGGTAAAAAATGGCGAGTTCGATGACCTGGGCGCGCCCATTTGCTGATCTTGACGCGTGTTTGATGACGGGCGGGCGCGCTTTGATGACGCGGGCGGGCGCGTTTTTCTGACGTGAGCGGGCGCGTTTTGATGATCTTGATGAGCGCGACGTCGTGTTATTAGTGGTAAATCAGCGAAAACAGTATCCCGGCGGTGCCATAATTTGGTGGTATTGTGCCGGATGTGAATTATCGGCTCCCGGGGTGAGGATGAACACGGATCAGCGGGATGGCGGAAGTCTCGCCGACGCCTCCGGTCCCACGGTGCCACGGATGCTGCTGGGAATGCAGTTGCTCCGCTTGCGCAAGGCAGCCGGCATCGCGCCCGAACAGGCGGGGTATGAGATCCGGGCGTCTCGGTCCAAGATCAGCCGGATGGAAAACGGCCGGGTGCGATGCAAAGAGCGGGATGTGACCGACCTGCTCACCCTGTACGGCGTCACCGACGCGACGACACGGACCGCCCTGGTGGCCCTCGTCCGGCAGGGCAATGCCCCGGGCTGGTGGTCGAAGTACGACGACATCACGGCCGACTGGTTCGAGGTGTACCTGGGGCTGGAGGCCGCCGCCGCGGTCATCCGCACCTTCGAGCTGCAGTTCGTGCACGGCCTGTTCCAGACCGAGGACTACGCCCGCGCCGTCACCCTGCTGGGCCACATGACCGCGCCCGCCGACGAGATCGACCGGCGGGTGAGCCTGCGGCTCAAGCGCCAGGATCTGCTGGCCGGCCCCGAGGCGCCGCAGGTGTGGTCGGTCATCGACGAGGGCGCCCTGCGGCGCCCGGTCGGCGGCCGCGCGGTGATGCACGCCCAGCTGAAGCGGCTCATCGGGGTCGCGGAGTGGCGGAACGTGACGGTTCAGGTCGTGCCGTTCGGCCGGGGCGGGCACGCAGCGGCCGGCGGGGCGTTCACCGTGTTGCGTTTCGGCGAACCTGAAGTGCCGGACGTCGTGTACATCGAGCAGCTCACCAG
>PMOU01000211.1:0-4937 GCA_003161205.1 Actinomycetota bacterium
TGCGCCGACTGGGACCTGCGTACCCTGCTCAATCACACGATCTTGTGGACCTCGTACTCCGCGGAGCGCCGGGCGTACGGCGAGAGCGTGGCCGAGGACCTGATGACGCATGACTTCACCGCCGACCCGGGTTATCAGGCCGAGTACGCGGCTCAGCTCACGACGGCCGTGCACGCGTGGTCGGACCCGAAGGCCTGGGCCGGCGACATCGGCGTCATGGGCGACGCGACCCCGGCCGCCGACGTGGCGGCCATGCTGATCATGGAGATGGTGCTGCACGGCTGGGACGTCGCCCGGGCCACCGGCCAGGAGTACGTCTGCGAGGACGCCGTCGCCGCGGCGGTGCTCGAGACCGTCGAAGCTCAGGCCGAGCTGTTCCGCAAGTACGAGGGCTTCAAGGACGTCGTCCCGGTCCCGGCCGGGGCCCCGGCCTTCGACCGCGCCCTGAGCCTGTCCGGCCGCGACCCGCACTGGCAGCCACCCAGCAAAACCAGCAAAACCAGCNNAAACCAGCAAAACCAGCAAAACCTAGGCCTTGAGCACCCGCACCGGGTCACCCTGCACGAACGCCACGATGTCCTCGGCGGCGTCGCCGTAAAAGACCTCATACGCGTCGTCGGTAACGTAGCCGAGGTGCGGGGAGAGCACGACGTTGGGAGCGGTGCGCAGCGGATCGGACAGCGGCAGCGGCTCGACGTCGTACACGTCCAGGGCCGCTCCCGCGATCGACCGGGACCGCAACGCGGCGAGCAGCGCCGCGCTGTCGACGAGCGGCCCGCGCGAGGTGTTCACCAGGTAGGCGGACGGTTTCATCAGCGCCAGCTCGGCCGCGCCGACCAGTCCCACGCAGCGCGGGCTGAGCTTGTAGTGCACGGTCACGACGTCGGCGGTGGAGAACAGCTCGTCCTTGCTGACCGCCTTGGCGTGCGCTTTCTTGGCCACCGCCGGGTCCAGGTTCTGGCTCCACGCCACCAGCTTCATGCCGAACGCCCGGCCGATCGCCGCCACCCGCTGGCCCTGGTTGCCCAGGCCGGCGATGCCCAGCTTCTTGCCGGCCAGGCCGGTGCCGATCGTCCGCTGCCAGCCGCCGCCGACGCTGAGCGCCGCCCCGCCGGCCTGCCCGGCGAGCTTCAGCCGCCGGTCCTCCTCGGGGATGTGCCGGACCAGCGCGAGGATGAGCGCCCAGGTCAGCTCGGCGGTCGAGGTGGCGCTGCCGCCCGTCCCGGACACCGTAATCCCGTGCGAGGCCGCCGCATCCAGGTCGATCGACGCGTTCATCATGCCCGTGGTGACCAGCAACCGCAGCCGCGGCAGCTGCCCTAGCCGGAACGCGTCGAAAGGCGTGCGTTCCCGCATGGCCACAATGACGTCGTACGGCTCCAGGGCGCCGACCAGCGCCTCCGTCCGCGTGATGGGCTCGGTGAACACGTCGATGTCACCCAGCGAGCGCACCGCGGACCAGTCCGCACTGGCCAGGGCAACCTGCTGATAGTCATCAAGGATCGCGACTCGCATGCGCCTGACACTACCGCGCACCACCCCGCCGCCGAACCCCCCAATCCGGACGATCACCCCAGTGCGCCGCCTGGTAGCGTCGGGCCCCAAGGAGGATCTCGATGACCTGGCTTGATTCGCTGACCCAGCAGGCTCTGGCCCGCCAGCTGCCCACCCGGGACGAGGCACTCAAAGTCCTGACCAGCTCAGACGACGAGCTGATGGACGTGGTGGCGGCGGCCTTCAAGGTCCGGCTGCGGTACTTCGGCCGCCGGGTCAAGCTGAACTACCTGGTCAACATCAAGAGCGGCCTGTGCCCCGAGGACTGCTTCTACTGCTCGCAGCGGCTCGGCTCGGCCGCGGACGTGCTGAAGTACACCTGGCTCAAGCCCGCCGAAGTGGTCGAAAGCGCCGAAAAAGGGGTCAGGGCAGGTGCCAAGCGGGTCTGCCTGGTGGCCAGCGGCCGCGGCCCGACCGACGGCGACATCACCCGCGTCTCGACCGCGATCAGCAAGTTCAAGGAGCACAACCCCGACGTCGAGGTGTGCGCCTGCCTGGGCCTGCTCGCCGACGGCCAGGCCGAGCGCCTCCGCCAAGCCGGCACCACCGCCTACAACCACAACCTCAACACCGCAGAAGCGACCTACAAAGACATTTGCACCACCCACTCCTTCGAAGACCGCGCCCAGACGGTAACCAAGGCCAAGGAAGCAGGCCTTTCTCCGTGCTCCGGCCTGATCGCCGGGATGGGGGAGAGCGACGAGGACCTCGTCGACGTCGCCTTCGCGCTGCGGGCGCTGGACCCCGATTCGGTGCCGGTCAACTTCCTGATCCCGTTCGAGGGCACCCCGCTGGGCGGGCAGTGGAACCTCACCCCGCAGCGCTGCCTGCGCATCCTGGCCATGGTGCGGTTCGTCTGCCCGGACGCCGAGGTCCGGCTGGCCGGCGGACGCGAGATCCACCTGCGCAGCCTGCAGCCGCTGGCGCTGCACATCGTCAACTCGATCTTCCTCGGCGACTACCTGACCAGCGAGGGCCAGCCGGGCGGCCGTGACCTGGAGATGATCGCCGACGCCGGCTTCACGGTCGAGGGCGAGGCCGAACGCACCCTGCCCGCGCACCGCCGTGACCTGGTGCGGGTCCGCCGCCGCGGCCCCGGCACCGGCCTGCCCGCCAACGCGTGAGCCGACTGGACGACCTCGAACGCGCCGCCGCGCAGCACTGGCAGGCCCCGGACACCGAACGCCTGGGGGCGTGGCTGCTCCGCGCGGCGCAGGGTTTCACCGGCCGCGCCAACTCCGCCCTGCCCGTCGGCGACCCCGGCGTGCCGCTGCCCGAGGCGGTCGCCGCCGTCACCGGCTGGTACCGGCACCGCCGGCTGCCGGCCATGATCGTGGTGCCCCTCCCGCTCCACGGTGCGGGCGGTCACCAGCTCGACACCCATTTGGCCGAACGGTCCTGGCTCATCCGCTCCGGCACCGCCCTCGTGATGACCGCGGCGATCGCGGACATCCCCCCAGCGCCGGACCCAGGTATCCAGCTGGACCCCGAACCCGACGCCGCCTGGCTCGCCCGCTACCGCTANNTGGCAGGCCTTCGCCAGCGTCCGCACGGCCCCCGGCCAGACCGTGGCCGTGGGCCGGGTCTCCGTGGCGGGCCGGTGGGGGGCGATCACCGCCGTCGAAGTCGACGCCGCCTGCCGGCGGCAGGGCCTGGGCACCGCGATCACCTCCGCGCTGGCCGCGGCGGCCGCCCGCCGCGGCGCGGATCACGTCCTGCTGCAGGTCGAGACGGGTAACGCCGCGGCGCGCGCCCTCTACGCGCGCTGCGGTTTCCGTGACTCGCACCTTTACCATTACCGGGTCGCGCCCGCTACGTAGCAACACACGCCGGATGTGCTTGGGTCCGGCCTGCCTTCTCGCTACGTTTGTCAGTATGGCGACCCGTGTGCGCAACGCAGCTGCCCGTCAGCGCGACGGGCTGGACGAGGCGGTCTTCGACCTGCCAGCATCCGACGAGGACGAGGCCCCGCCGCCCCGGCCACGCCCCCGCACGGGCTCCGCTAGCCGCAGCGGCACCCGTACCGGTGCCAGCCGCGCCAGCTCGGGCGGCCGCGGCGGGACTTCCTCCCGCTCGGCGAGCCGCTCACCACGCGGGACAAGCAGCCGGTCGGGGCGGGGTACCACGTCTCGTTCGGGAAATAAGAAAAAAGGCAAGGGGACGGCGCGCCGGGGAGCTAAGGGCCGTCCGCCGGTCCGCCCTGGTCCGGTCCTGATCTTGATCGGGTGGGGCGGACGGGCCATCGCGGGTACCTGGATGGTGCTGGCCGGAGCCCTCGGCTTCGCGGCCAGGGCCGTCGGCCGCAGCGCGCGCGACCTGGATCCGGACCATCGCCGGGACGGCCTCGGCCTGCTCACCCTGGGGGTGGCCATCGTCCTCGGGGCCGGCCTGTGGGCGCGAATGGACAACGCGGTCGGGCACGCGATCCAGACCGTGGTCGGCGGCGCGCTCGGGTCGCTGGCCTGGGTGGTGCCGCTGCTGGTGGCGCTGCTCGCCTGGCGTTACCTGCGGCACCCGGACCGCAACTCCGAGACGGCCAGGGCCGCGATCGGCTGGACCGCGCTGCTGCTCGGCGCGGCGGGCCTAGTCCATATCGCCAAGGGCACGCCGCGTCCGTCGGACGGCTCGGCGGCGATGCGCGCGGCCGGGGGCCTGGTCGGATACGCGATGTCCAGCCCGCTGTCCCAGACGGTCACGCCCTGGGTGGCGGTGCCGCTGCTCATACTGCTCGCCGCCTTCGGCGTCCTGGTCATCACCGGCACGCCGCTGCACCGGATACCGGAGCGCCTCGGCGATCTGCGCGAGGTGCTCGGGCACAGCCGGCCGGCTGACGACGACGGGGACCTGGAGATCGCCCCGGACTACCAGGCCGGGACCGGCAGCACCGCCCGCCGTGTCGGCGGCCAGATCGCCCGGCAGATCCGGCTCCGCCCGGCCATCGAGGCGGGGGAGCACGTCAAGCCCTACGACACGCCGCTGATCGAGCAGGACAAGCGCCGCGGCCCCGCGGCCGTCGCCGGTCCGGCCAGTTCCGGTCCAGGAGGGCCGGACGGCAGCGATGGCCTGGCCGAGGCGCTCGGCTTCGGCACGCACGAACCTGCCGGCCCGCCAGACGCCCTCCCGCACGACACCGCCGTGCGCGACACCACCCCCCATGAAAGCGGCTCGCTCGCCGACCCGAAGGCACCGCTGCGGTACCCCGAACAGCTCACGCTCACCGGGGACGCGACCGCCTACACCCTGCCGCCGATGGCGATGCTGCGGCCCGGCTCGGCGCCGAAGCGGCGGACCCGGGCCAACGACATCGTGGTGGCGGCGCTGTCCGAGGTCCTGGATCAGTTCCAGGTCGACGCGCAGGTGACCAATTTCAGCCGCGGTCCGAC
>PMOU01000211.1:4960-5288 GCA_003161205.1 Actinomycetota bacterium
CGATCGGGGTGGAGATCCCCAACGCGGACAAGGAAGTCGTCAGCCTGGGCGACGTGCTCAAGTCACAGGTCGCGATCAACGATCACCACCCGATGGTGGTCGGCCTGGGCAAGGACGTCGAGGGCCAGGTCATCGTCGCGAACCTGGCCAAGATGCCGCACGTGCTCATCGCCGGGGCGACCGGAGCCGGCAAGTCGGTCTGCCTGAACGGGCTGATCACCTCGATCCTGACCCGGGCCACGCCGGATGAGGTGCGGATGATCCTCATCGACCCCAAGCGGGTCGAGCTGACCATCTACGACGGGATCCCGCACCTGATCACGCCGAT
>PMOU01000258.1 GCA_003161205.1 Actinomycetota bacterium
CTGGCCCGACGGCGCGGACTGGCCCGACGGCGAAGGCGACTGGCCCGAGGGCTGGCCCGACGCGGGGGCCTGGGCAGGCTCCTGGCCGTAGGTAGGCGGCGGAGCGTAGCCGGGGGCCTGGCTGGACGGAGCCGACGACGCGGGCTGAGCCTGCGGGGCCGGCTCGGCCGGAGGAGCGTAGTTGGGCTGCGAACCACTTGGGCCGGCCGGGGCCGGGGCGCTCTGCGAGGCAGCGGGCGCCGCGGGCTCAAGCTCGGGCTCGGGCTCGGGTTCGGCGGCATCGGCCGGAGCTGAGTCGTCTGCCGTCGGCGCGGATTCGCTGGTCTCGTTGTCCTCGATCACGGCGAGCTGCGCGCCCACCGCGACCGTCTCGTCCTCATCGACCGCGATGCCGCGCAAGATCCCGGAGGCGGGTGAGGGGATCTCGGTGTCCACCTTGTCGGTCGACACCTCGAGGAGGGGCTCATCCACCTCCACGCGCTCGCCTTCTTTTTTCAGCCAGCGCGTAACGGTGCCCTCGGTGACGCTCTCGCCGAGCTGCGGCATGGATACGGAGACCGACATGATTCCCGTGACTCCTAGGCGTGTACGTGCAGAGGTTTACCGGCCAGCGCGAGGTGTGCCTCGCCGATTGCCTCCGACTGGGTCGGATGGGGGTGGATGAGCTGGGCCACATCTGAGGGCTCGGCGTCCCAGTTGTATATCAGCTGGGCCTCCGCGATGAGCTCGCCGACGTGGCTGCCGACGATATGGATGCCGACCACGCGGCCGGGACCGTTCTCTTCAGACAGCGCGATGACCTTGACGGCGCCCTGCGTCTGCAAGATCACGCTCCGGCCGTTGCCGCCGAGGTTGTAGGTGTACTCGACCGTTTTCAGGCCGCGCTCGGTGGCCTGCGCCGAGGTGAGGCCGACCGAGGCCACCTCCGGGTCGGAGTAGGTGATCCGGGGCACGCCGTCGTAGTCGATCGGCGTGACGGGAAGGCCGGCGATCCGCTCCGCGACCAAGATCCCCTCGCCGAACCCGACGTGCGCGAGCTGCGGCGTGTCGATGAGGTCGCCCACCGCGGAGATCGAGGGGAGGCTCGTCCGGCACAGCGAGTCCACCTTGACGAAACCACGCTCCACGGCCACGCCGATCTCGGCGTAGCCGAGATCGGCGGAGACCGGGCCGCGGCCCACCGCGACCAGCAGCAGGTCCGCATCGAGCGTCTTGCCGCCAGCCAGGGTGACCGTGACTCCGGTGTCCGTGTGCTTGACCGACTCGAACCTGGTGCCAACCTCGAAGCGGATGCCGCGCCGCCGGAACGCCCGCTGCAGCAGCTTCGCGCTCGACTCGTCCTCCAGCGGCAGCAACTGCGGCAGCATCTCCACGATCGTCACCTCGGCCCCGAAGGACCGCCACACGCTCGCGAACTCCACTCCGATGACCCCGCCGCCGAGGATGATGACCGAGCCGGGCACCCGGTCGAGCTGCAGCGCGTGATCCGAGGTGATCACCCGCTCGCCGTCGATATCCAGGCCGGGCAGGCTGCGTGGCTCTGATCCGGTGGCGAGCACCACGTGCTCGGCCTCGTAGACGGTGTCGCCGACCCTGACGCTGGTCGGTGATTCCAGCCGTCCGGCACCTTCGATGGTGTCGATCTTCCTGCTGGCGATCGTGGACTGCAGGCCCTTCCAGAGCCGGTCCACCACCCCGTTCTTGTACGACAGCACGGCCGGCACGTCGATGCCCTCAAAGGTCGACCGGACGCCGACGGACGCGCTGTCCCTGGTGTGGTCCGCGATCTCCGCCGCGTGCAGCAGCGCCTTGGTCGGGATGCAGCCGCGATGCAGGCAGGTCCCGCCGACCCTGTCCTTTTCGATCAGCGCCACGCGCTTNNAGCGCGCAGGCGTACCCGCCGCTGCCGCCGCCGAGCACGACGATGTCGTAGCTGCCGATGCCCTCTGCCACCCCTGAAGCCTCCTTAGTCAGCCTTGGTAGGCCTACCCAGCTTTCATCATTTCACTTGCCGTCAGCGGGGCTGGACCCGCTTGCCGCAAGCTTGCCTTCCGCTACGTCCGTCGCGATCTGCACCAGGGTCCTGACCGCGGACCCGGTGCCGCCCTTGGCGACGTAGCCGTACGAGCCGCCGTCGTTAAAGGCGGGGCCCGCGATGTCCAGGTGGACCCAGCGGACTCCCTCCGGCACGAACTCCCGCAAGAACAGCCCGGCGACGAGCATGCCGCCACCGCGGTCACCGGACACGTTGGCGATGTCCGCGACGCTGGAGTCGAGCCCCTTGCGGAGCTCCTCGGGCAACGGCATCGGCCACATAGCCTCCCCGGCGCGCCGCGCCGAGTCCGCGACCTCAGCGGCTAGCGCGTCGTCACTGGCCATCACCCCGGCGGTGCGGGTGCCGAGCGCGACGGTCTGCGCTCCTGTCAGTGTAGCCACGTCGACGAGCAGGCTAGGCCCGTCGGCTCCGGAGCGGGCCAGGGCGTCGGCGAGCACCAGGCGCCCCTCGGCGTCGGTGTTCAGCACCTCCACCGTCTTGCCGCCGTAGATGGTGATGACATCGGAAGGCCGCTGCGCGCCGCCGCCCGGCATGTTCTCGGCCAGCGGCAGGTACGCCACCACGTTCACCGCGGGACCGAGCTCGGCGATGGCCTGCACCGCGGCCAGCACCGCTGCGGCGCCGCTCATATCGGCCTTCATCGTCTCCATCGCCTTCGGCGGCTTGAGCGACAGGCCGCCCGAGTCGAACGTAATGCCCTTGCCTGCGAATACTACGGTGCGGACGGCGTCCGGGTGGGTGTACTCGAGCCGGACCAGGCGCGGCGGGTGAACGGAGCCCATGCCGACCGCGAGGATGCCGCCGAACCCCTCCTTGGCGAGCGCGTTCTCATCGAGCACCTGCACGCCCAGGTGGTGCTCGGCCGCCGCCCGCTCGGCCGCCGCGGCCAGGTCCGCGGGCACCATGTCGGCGGGGGCGGTGTTGACCAGGTCCCGGACGAGAGTCATCGCCCCGGCCAGGATCCTGGCCCGGCGGACGGCGTCCTCCTGCGTGGTGTGCACGATCTGCTCGAGATCGCCGGGCGCGTTCGCGGCGGTCCGGTATCTGCGGAAGGAATAGCCGCCCAGCAGCGTGCCGAGCGTAACCGCCTCGGCCTCGTCGGGCTGNNGGCAGGGCGATGGCAACCCGCTTGGCCCGCCCGGACGTCAGCTCGCGCGCCGCGGCGCCGGCCGCGCGGCGCAGCCTTTCGGTGTAGGCCTGCCGTCCGGCGTGATCCTGCCCGGTTTCTTTGGGCTCGGGGCCCAGGCCCACGGCGACGACGAGCGGGGCCGCCAGGCGCCCGGCCGTGGGAATCTTGGTGATCTCTTCGAGCTTGCCCGTCGCGCCGAGCGCG
>PMOU01000149.1:0-5481 GCA_003161205.1 Actinomycetota bacterium
GCGCTGAGCTGTGATCCAAGCTTTTTCAGCGGTGTCCGGCCGAACTACATACCGGCCAATTCCGCGGCCGAGCAGGTGCTTATCAACCGGGCGAAAATGTACGCCGGCGATTGTGAGCAGAAGTTCGGCTGGCTGCTGCCCTACATGACCACCGAAGACGTGGCCAGGGACATGGATTCCATCCGCGCCGCGTTCGGCGTGGCCAAGATTAACTACTACGCGTTCTCCTACGGCACCTATATCGGCCAGGTTTACGCCACCCTTTTCCCGAGCCGGATCCGCCGCATGGTCCTGGATAGCACCGTCGATCCCACCGGGGTGTGGTACACCGACAATATCGACCAGGATTATGCTTTNNGTCGACGGGACGATCGGCGCCGACGACTTCGATGACACCTTCCTGGCAGGCGGCTACCTGGACGAGCTGTGGCCGGGCCTGGCCCAGGCGCTGTCGTCGTACCTGAACTCCGGCCTGACCGCGGACCTGGTCGGCCAGTATCAGGCGAACGGCGCGCAGAGCGAGAACGAGTTCGCCGTCTACAACGCGGTGCAGTGCTCGGACGTGAACTGGCCGCGAAGCTGGGCCTACTGGACCTCGGACACCGAGCTGGTCTACAAGACGGCTCCGTTCCAGGCGTGGGACAACGCCTGGTTCAACGCCTCATGCGCGTTCTGGCCGGTGCAGGGGCCAGCTAAACCGCTGCAGATCAAGGGCGGCGGGCTGCCCGGCATCTTGATGCTGCAGGGCACGCTCGACCCGGCCACCCCGTACGCGGGCGCCCAGGACGCGCATAAGCTGCTGCCGTCCGCGCGGATGGTCGTGGTCGAGGGCGGCGGCAACCACGGGCAATCGCTGGAGCAGCCGTCGAACTCCTGCATCGAGGGCTACCTGAACGCCTATCTCGCTACCGGGTCCCTGCCTGAGGCGCCGGGGTTGGTCAACGCCACCTGCCCGGCGGTGCCTGATCCGACGCCAGGAACCTCCGGTGACTAGCCAGGCCAGGCCGCGGATAACCATGATGACGCCCACGTCCGAGGTTAGAATTTTCAGCGTTATTACCCCGTGTATTCTGGGGGAATGTTGCGGGTAAAGCCGCCGTGGTCCGCTTCGGTACGGCAGCTCGATGAGCGGGACCGCGCGGCCGCACTTGCCATCTGCGAGCGCGATCCGGTTACGAACGTATTCGTGAGCTCCCGGATCCGGGCTCTGGGCCTTGAGCCGGGCCGGCTCGGCGCGCAGCTGTGGGGACATGCATCCGGCGGCCGGCTGGAGTCGCTGTGCTATTCCGGCGCCAACCTGGTTCCGGTGGCCGCCACCCCGGATGCCGTTGTGGCATTCGCGGAGCGTGCGCTGCGCCAGGGACGGCGCTGCTCGTCCGTGGTCGGGGTGGCCGCCGAGGTTCAGGCCCTGTGGGCCCTGCTGCGGCCGCACTGGGGACCGGCCCGCGAGGTCCGTCCCGTGCAGCCCGTCATGGTGACGTCCGGGCCGCCCCTGGTGCCGCCCGATCCGCTGGTGCGCCGGGTGCGGCCCGACGAAATCGACATCCTGTGGCCGGCCTGCGTGGCCATGTTCACCGAGGAGGTCGGCGTCTCCCCGGTCACCGGCGACGGCGGCGCTTCCTACCGGGCCCGGCTGGAACAGCTCATCCGCAGCGGCCGGGCGTTCGCCCGGATAGAAGACGGACGGGTCATCTTCAAGGCGGAAATCGGCGCGGTGACCCCGCAGGTCTGCCAGGTGCAGGGCGTGTGGGTGCGGCCCGAACGCCGCGGCCAGGGCCTGGCCGCCCCCGGCATGGCCGCCGTCGTCGTCGAGGCGGCGCAGTCGATCTCGCCGTTGGTATCCCTGTACGTCAACGACTTCAACGAGCCCGCGCGCGCCGCCTACCGCCGGGCTGGCTTCACCGAGACCGGCCGCCTTATGTCCGTGCTGTTCTAGCGCGTGATTGCATTTCAGCAGTAATAGCTGCACAATGCTGCTATGGCGACCTCCATCACGATCAGAGATGTGCCCGACGAAACCCGTGACGAGTTGGCTTCTCGCGCGGCGCTGACCGGCCGTTCGCTGCAGGAGTACTTGCGCGCCCAGCTGGTGGAGCTTGCGCGCAAGCCGGACGCTGATGTCTGGACCGCCCGCGTCAGGGCGCGCAAGCAAGCGAGCGGATCCGTCCTTCCGTCCGACCGCATTCTCAGCTACCGGGACGCGGACCGCCGGTGACCTTGGTCGTCGATGCCTCCATGGCGGTGGCGGCCTTGATCGACAGCGGAACTGATGGCACCTGGGCCGAAGCACTGCTGCGCAGCGAATCACTGGCCGCGCCGGACCTTATGCCAGCCGAGGCAGCTAACATCTTGCGCCGTGCCCAGCTCGCCGGTGACATCTCGTCGGATATCGCCTCGATCGCCCACCAGGATCTGCTCAACCTGCGCGTGGAGTTCTTTCCCTATGAACCCTTCGCCGCGCGGGTCTGGGCGCTTCGCGACAACATCACCTGCTACGACGCATGGTACGTGGCACTGGCAGAGACGCTGAGCGCTCGGCTGGCGACGCTCGACGCCCGGCTGGCCAAGACGCCGGGGACACACTGCCGGTTCGCGACGCCTCCGGCCGGACAGGCCTAGTCGCGGTCGCGGATCTTGCGCAGGTAGTCGACGATCGGCCCGAAGGCGTCACTGATCTCCTCCAGCTGGCGCGGTGTCAGCCGGTCGATGAAATGGCGCCGGACGTGTTCTACGTGATCCGGTGCGACCTGGTTGATCGCGTCGATGCCCTGGGCGGTCAGCACGGCGAAGGTACCGCGCTTGTCACCCTCGCAGTCGTCCCGCCGGACCAGTCCGCGGCTTTCCATCCGCGATATCTGGTGGGACAGACGGCTCCGTGACTGGCTGGTGGCATCGGCGAGCTCGGTCATCCGCAGGCGGCTATCCGGTGCCTCGGACAGCGCGACCAGGATCTCGTAGTCGTGGCCGTTGAGCCCGTGCGCATTCAGGTCGCGGTCGAGCTGCCGCATGAGCAGCTGAGACAGGTTAACGGTCGCGCGCCATGCCTGCTGCTCTTCAGCATTGAGCCAGCGCGGCTCACCGTTTGTCCCGGGCATACCACGAATCTACCTGTGTCGCCCGTTACCGGCGACTGCGTGGTGACGCCCTGGTGAGGCGGACAGGCCCGGCCGCGCGCTGGAGCCAAGACGGGCATGGCACGATCAGATGGTGCGTAGAGACCAGGTAGCGGCGACCACAAGTGCCGAGTTGCGCGCGCACAACCTGGCGCGACTGCTTCGCGCCGTCCACGATGGGGCCGGCCAGCTCACCCGAGCCGAACTCACCCGGCAGCTCGCCCTGGCCAGGGGAACGGCCACCGTCCTGGTCAGGGAGCTGGCCGGGCGTCAGCTCATCGAGGAACTGGCCAGTCCGGCCGATGCGCCGGCCGACGTGCGGGTGCAGCGCACCAGGGGGCGTCCGACCGGTGTGCCCTCGGCTCATCCGGCCGGGCCCGTCGCGATCGCCGTCGACCTGCGAGACGACTCCTTCACCGTGGCCGCCTTCGAGCTGACCGGCCGCTGCGCCGTGCTCGACCGCCAGGAGCGGGACACCGAGTCCGGTACCGCGATGCTGGCCGACGTCGCGGCCAGGCTGGTGATCCGCCGCCGCCAGTTCGGTAACCGCCTGGTCGGCATCGGCGTCGCGGTGCCCTCGCCGGTCAGCGGCGGCACGATGGTGCAGCCGACCCTGGCCGACTGGCAGGACATCGACGTGGCCAAGGTCCTCGGCGCCTTCGGGGCGGATCACGCCGCGGATCAGGGGAGCGCGGTCCTGGCCGGCAACGACGCCACCCTGGCCGGCCTGGCCGAGGCCCGCCGGGGCGCGCTGCGGGGGGTCTCCGTGGCCCTGCACCTGCACGTCGCGACCGGCATCGGCGGGGTGCTGCTGGCCGGCGGCCAGCCGGTGACCGGTGCCCGTGGCTCGGCGGGCGAATTCGGGCACATGCCGCTGGCCGGCGGCAGCGAGCCGTGCCGGTGCGGTTCNNGCGGGCTGCTGGGAACTCGACGCCGGCGCCCGCGGGCTGCTCCGCGCGGCTGGCCTGATCGAGGCGGGGGACCGGATGATCCAGGCCACCCGCGTCATCGAGGCGGCAGACAAGGACCCAGGCTGCGCCCGGGCGCTGGCCCAGGTGGCCGCGGCGCTCGGCCGTGGCATCGGCGCGCTGGTGAACGCGCAGGACCCTGAGGTGGTCAGCCTGTCCGGCCTGGCCGCCGACGTCTACGAAGCCGCGCCTGCCGAGGTCGCCGCGGCCTACCTGGCCGCGCTGATGCGGTTCCGCCGCTCGCAGCCGCCCGTCCTGCTGGCGTCGACCCTGGGCGACCTGGGCGCGCTGACCGGTGCGTCGGAACTCGTCTTCGACGCCTTCCTCACCCCGCGCGGCCTGGCCAGCTGGCGGCCGCCGGCCGAGAAAATCGCGTGACTTCCTTCTCGCGAGCTGGTAAGTTCCCGTCCTCGTGGCTGCGTCAAGTTCCAATGCCAAAGACCATGCCGAACGATCCGGCCCCGACCCCACCCTGACCGCCGAACGCGAGCAGTTGCGGCGCTCCCGTGAATTCCTGCACATGATGCGGGAGGACGTGCTCTCCCTCAAGGCCATGGGCGGGGACCCCGTGTCCGAGGAATTCCTCAAGGCCGACCTGTATCACCGCGCCGAAGCGCTCAAAGACATCCCCGACACCCCGCTCTTCTTCGGCCGCCTCGACTACGCCGGCCCCCCCGAAACCGGCAACCCCGAANNACCGGAATATCCGGGACCGGGCTGGCCGGGAATGGCGATATCGCCGGGAACAGCTTTCACATCGGCCGCCGGCACGTGCACGACCCGGACGGCACGCCCGCGGTGATCGACTGGCGGGCCCCGGTATCCAGGCCGTTCTACCGGGCCAGCGCCGCGGACCCGATGAACCTCGCGCTGCGGCGGCGCTTCGGCTTCTCCGGCGGGGAGCTGACCGCCTATGAAGATGAGCTTTTCACCACCGGCCGTTCGGCGCCGAAGACAGAACGCCGGACGAGCCAGATTCTGCTCGNNTCGGGGCCGATGCGGGACATCGTGGCGACCATTCAGCCGGACCAGGACGACATCGTCCGGGCCGGGGCCGGGCAGACGGTCTGCGTGCAGGGGGCGCCCGGCACCGGGAAGACCGCCGTGGGCCTGCACCGGGTCGCCTACCTGCTGTACGCCTACCGGGAACAGGTACGCCGGCGCGGGGTGGTCATGGTCGGGCCGAACCGGGCCTTCTTGTCCTACATCCGCAACGTGCTGCCCGCGCTCGGCGAGCTCGACGTCACCCAGACGACCGTCGGCGAGCTGGTCGCCGCCGCGACGGCGGTGACCGTCCGCGGGGCTGACACCGAGGCGGCCGCGATCGTCAAGGGGGACGCGCGGATGGCGGAGGTGCTGAGCCGGGCGCTGTGGGCCTCGCTCCGGCGGCCGACCGTGCC
>PMOU01000149.1:5495-8231 GCA_003161205.1 Actinomycetota bacterium
CACGTGATCCTGACCCAGATGGAAGCCGCCGGGGAGGCCTGCGACGACCGGACGCACGAGGCGGTGCGGCGGTCCAGGCCGGTGCGCGTCGCCGTGGACGCCATCTGGCCGAAGGTGGATCCGGCCCGGCTGGTGTTCGGGCTGCTGTCGTCACCGGCGGCCCTGGCGGAGGCGGCGCAGGGGATCCTGACCGCCGCCGAACAGGCCGAGATCGGCTGGTCGCCGGCGCCGCGCGGGCCGGGCTCGGCGCGCTGGTCCGCGGCCGATGCCGTGCTCATCGACGAGGCGCGCGACCTGATCACGCGCACGCCCAGCCTGGCCCATGTGGTGGTCGACGAGGCGCAGGATCTGTCGCCGATGGAATGCCGCGCGCTCGGCCGCCGGTGCTCGACCGGGGCGGCCACCGTGCTCGGTGATCTCGCGCAGGGCACCACGCCGTGGGCGGCGCCTTCCTGGGCCTCGCTGCTGGCGAACCTGGGTAAGCCGGACACCGAGATCCGGGAACTGTCGGTGGGGTACCGCGTGCCCAGGCAGATCCTGGACTTCGCGTCCGCGCTGCTGGCCGTCATCGCCCCCGAGCTCCAGGCGGCCTCCTCGCTGCGGGCCGATCCCGGTGCCCTTGACCTGGTGCAGGTGCCCGCCGCCGCGCTCGGGACCGCCCTGGCGCAGGCCTGCGAGCAGGCTTGCGCCCGGCCGGGTTCGGTCGCCGTCATCGCCGCCGACCCGCAGGTCCCGGCCCTGGCGAGCGCGCTGGACCGCGCGGGGGTGGAGCACGGCGAGCCCGGTTCTGACGCCAGGCTGACGCTGGTGCCGGTGACNNTGGCCAAGGGGCTTGAGTACGATCACGTCATCGTGGTGGAACCCGCGCAAATTGCGTTTGCCGAGGCCAGAGGGTTGCAGCGGCTCTACGTGGCGCTCACCCGGGCGGTGTCGCGGCTGACCGTCTTGTATGCTGAACCGTTGCCTGCGCCGTTGCGGTCGTGATGATGACCTCCGCTTACGCGGGCCTTGAGTGAACCGGAGCCCGGCCCAGCGCGTATCTCTGGGAGGGAAATGCGGGGACACGCCCGCTTGTTTCCCGAGCTGCGAATTTCGCGATGTGCGTTGCGCAGGCGCCGCCGCGGCGGCATCCTGGAATGAGGCGGCAACGTAAAGTTCTCGACTGACTCCTCAAAGTTACGGTGATAAAGGTGGAAGCCAACGGGGCCCGTGAGCCCGACCAGATTCAGGCTGTGTATCTGGAGAAGCTAGCCGACGAGTTGTCCCACCGGGGGCTTGAAGCATGGCTGATGGCGCCGCCTGGGCGCAAGCCCAGCCTGTATGTGGTGAACCCGGCCGCGAGGGCGCTCGAGGAGAACGTCTACGCCGGCTGCGGCAAGGACGGCATCTGGTGGTTCTGGTGGTCCTGGGCGGAGCGGATAGCCGTCGCTGACGACGTCGACCTGGCCGCCACGACGATCGTCCGGGTGCTGGCTTCCCTGCGCCGCGCGGACTGACCGCGCCGCACGGATCGCTCTAGGGGCCCTTTAGGGGGCT
Source organism: Actinomycetota bacterium (assembly GCA_003161205.1). Next base: position 7,032 of record PMOU01000149.1, read on the forward strand.
AGGCCGGGGAANNGTCACGCCGTCTTCGAGGTAGGCCGCGAGCGCCATCGCGCTGGTCGCGTCCTGCACCGGGAAGGGCAGCTGGTAGAAGGCCTGCGCGGCGACCGGCTGCCCGCCGAGCTGGGAGATCATGGCGGTCAGGGTGTCGCGGGCCTTGTTGTGCGCTACCCAGTCCTGCTCGGCCGCGTCCTGCTTGCTCCCGGTCAGGTGGGCGCCCGCCACGCCGTAGCCGAAGATGGCCGCGTCCTGCGCCGCCAGCGCGGCCCCCAGCGCGGACACCGCGGTGATCGCCGCCATCAGCCGCCCTCCGGCTCGCCGTGCATCGTGCCCTAGCCGCCCAGCGCGCTGACGTGGGTGACGTCAGAGGCGGCGATGCTGGCGAAGAGCTGCGCCAGGGCGGGTTCCACCGTGGCCAGCCGCCGCACCAGGCTGGCGGCGGAGGCGCGCTCGGCGGCCTGCAGCCGGGCGATCGTGACCGGGGCGGACGCCGCGCCGCCCGCGCTCCCCGCCGGGCTAGCCGAGGCCGGGCTGGCCGACGTGGGGCTGGCNNGGGGCTGGCCGATGCGGTCGCGGTCCCGGGGGGCTGGATGAGCCGGGCCCTGAGCCGCGTGAGGTGCTGTTCGTGCTGGGCGAGCAGCGGCTTGAGCTCCGGCGCCCGGCCGGCCGCCGCCGAGTCGCCGGACAGCGCGGCCCGGTACAGCTCGATCAGGTTTTCTTCGGCGGCGATGACCGCCTGCAGCGTGACCACGCCGGGTGCCGGACGTGGCCGTCCGGCGAGCGGATCGGGGCCGGTGAATGCGTCCGAGGACCTGCAGCCGGCGGTGGCGAGCAGCAGGGGCAGCGTTGTCGCCGAGGCAAGCAGGAGGCGGCGCCTCGGCACGATGTCGGGCACACCGGCAAGCTACCACGTGCGGTTTGACTCCTCCGGCCGGTCCTCTCCGCGTGATCGCCAACTCCGGATAGGCTAGGTCCCAATCCCGCAGGTCGTGGACGAGGAGGTCGTGATGCCAGGAGGTCCGCGTCACGCGCCCAGGCCGCGCCAGGCCGAGCAGGCCCGCGGGTCGATCGCGTCGATCGACGAGGACAGGATCGCTGAGGTCATCGAGCCCGTGGTCACCGCCGCGGGCATGGACCTGGAGTCGGTGCGGGTGTCCGCGGCGGGCAGGCGACGGCTGCTGCGCGTGGTGGTGGACAGCGACC
>PMOU01000431.1 GCA_003161205.1 Actinomycetota bacterium
CACGAGCGCCTAGCCGATTCGCCCGCCATGGAGCTGTGGGAGTACCTCGGTGCCCGCTGGTACCGGGCCGCACGCGACCTGGCGCCGACCGCTACCGCGCGGGTCATGGTGGTCGGCGACGTGGCCGGCCGGTTCCGGCAGGCCCGGCGCGTGCTTAACCACCTTGCCGACAGCTACCTGCTCGCGCCGGACAAGCCCTGGTTCCAACGCCCCAGCTTATGACCGGCCGGCCGCTGTCCGACGTGCGCACGGCGCAGGATGTGACCCGGATGCTCGGATTCTGGCCCGGTATGCAGGCCTGACGAGAGACACTTGGTAGGAAAAGAACGGTAACAGCGGCGTCGCGGCTCCTGGCGCGGTACCCTCCCCGGTAATCCCAGGTGACGAGGTGCGGGCGCGGGGTGTGGCTAAGCGCGTGCGTACCCAACGGGAAAGGTGCCCAGTTGCAAATCCGGGGAACGTGGTCGGCCGGACCAGGCGACGATGAGGCACGCTTCCTGGCCGATCTGCGNNCGCGCGTGCGAGGGAGATGTCCCCGACTGGGAGGAACGCTGGCGTCGCCTCGCCTCTGAGGTACCTGAGGATCCCGGTCTTCCGGTCCGGCCCGCCGGGGCCAGTCCGGCCGCTGTCGCCGGAGCCCGTGCGGGGGTCGGCGTGGCACCGCCTGACGTTTACGACCCGGATCGGATCAGGGCGGCGCTGAGGGGTGGCCACCAACGTTCGGATCAAGGCGGCCGCAAAGCCAGTGGTCCGGGCTGGGAGGTGGCCCGCGACCCCACCAAGGAGACGGTCAACGGTAACCACGCCGCCAGCCCATGGAGCCGGGAGCCGTTCGACGGCGTAGGCGCGCCGGATCCTGCCGAAGGCGCGGAACAGGCCGCTGATTTCCACTGGCTACCGGATCACGGATCGGGCTCATGGTCGGCTGCTACCGGGCAGGCCGATAATGGGTGGGCTGAAGCTGCTAAGGCCGAAGCCGGGCCGGCGGCGCCTGCCGACGTCGACGGCGGCGCATCGGCTGAGCCGGCCGCGCAGGAATGGACGCCGCGGTACCAGGACGAAGTGCTGAATCCGCCGGAGCGGACAGATTTCTGGGCGACCTCGGCGACCTCGGCCTCCGCCGACGTTCAGCTGCCCGCCACGGCCCCGTACCGGGTCGAGGAACAGGAACCCCCGCTGGCCGCCTGGCCCTCGTCCGCCGAGACCACAGCCACGTCAACCCCACCGGCCTGGCCGGGCATCTCTCAGCGCACCCAGCAGCCTGCGACGGATGCGGCCGACAACGCCGGGTTCGCTGCGGCGGGGGCGCCCCTGGTCTCCGCCGAAGCCACCGGACCCGCGGGCTTCACCGGATCCGCGGAGTTGACCGGATCCGCGGGGTTGACCGGATCTACTGAGGCCGCGGCGGGGAGAATGTCGGCGACCGAGCATGGCGGCCAGCAGAAGGACCGGCTCTTCCCGGCGAGGCTGCTCGTGATCATCATCATCGCCGCGCTCATCGGCAGTGCCCTGGTGCTACTGCTCCGTTAGCGCGGTCTCTTAGGTGCCGGCTTCGGTGCCATTGGCCGCGGGCGGGTCAGCGTCCTGGGTAAGGGCCGGCCCATGGGTTTCGGAGCCGGCGAGATCGGCGGAACCCAGCGGATCGGCGAAGTTCGCCCCGGGGATCGCGGCGGCGAGCAACGCGCTCACAGTGTCGTCCACATCGGGGTCGCCGCTCAGACCGGCGCTGGCGCCAAGCGGGATGATGTTTTCCGGACTGGCCGCGGCGCTGGCCGCCGGGGCGGGGGCTATCGCCGGAGCCTGATCGGCAGGCAGCACAGGGGACGCCTCGCGGCGAGCGCGCCTCGCAGAGCCGGTCTCGGCGGCCGGGGCCGCTTCCCCGCCACCGCCGAAGGCGCCGGCGACCGACTTGAGCGCCGACGTCACCTCGCTCGGGATGACCCAGAACGTGTTGCCCTGTCCCTGCGCGAGTTGCGGCAGCGTCTGCAGATACTGGTAGGCGAGCACCTTGGGGTCCGGGTCGTTGTCATGAACGGCCTGGAAAACCGCGCCGATAGCCTGTGCCTGACCTTCGGCACGCAGGATCGCGCCCTGCTTCGCGCCTTCGGCGGTCAAGATCGCGCTTTGCTTCTCGCCTTCGGCCGTCAGGATCTTGGACTGCCTGACGCCTTCAGCGGTCAAGATGGCGGCCCGCTTCTCCCGCTCCGCGCGCATCTGCTTCTCCATCGCGTCCTTGACCGACTTCGGCGGGTCGATGGCCTTGAGCTCCACCCGGGTGACCCGGATGCCCCACTTACCCGAGGCGTCATCGAGCACGCCGCGCAGCAAGGCATTGATCTTGTCCCGCGACGTCAGCGTCTGCTCCAGGTCCATCGAGCCGATCACGCTGCGCAGCATGGTCGCGGTGATCTGCTCGATCGCCTGGATGTAGTTGACGATCTCGTAGTCCGCCGCGCGCGGGTCGGTCACCTGGAAGAACAGCACGGTGTCGATGAGCACGACCAGGTTGTCTTCGGTGATCACCGGCGCGCCTGCGAACGAAACCACCTGCTCGCGCAGGTCGATCATCGGCTTTACCCGGTCGATCATGGGGATGACGAAATTCAGCCCGGGTTCGAGCGTCTTGCGGTAGCGGCCGAGCCGCTCGACGTTGCGCGCGCGTGCCTGCGGCACGATCCGTACCGAACGCATCACCGTGATGACGACAATCAGCGCGACCACCGCCGCGATGACAAGCTCAGCCAGCAACATGGCTACTCCCGGGGGTAAACGAGGGCGGTGGCGCCGTCGATCTGCATGACGTCGACCTTGACACCGACCGGAATTACGAGCGACTCGTCGTACGGACGCGAGGACCACTCCTCGCCGCCGATGCGGACCCGGCCGCTGTGTTCGGTGACTTCTTCGAGAACGATCGCCGAACGGCCGACGAGCGCGGCGGTTCCGGTACGCAGCAGAGGCGGCTGCTTGATATGCCGTAGCGCAATCGGGCGGACGAAGCCGAGTCCAGCGCCGGCCGCGACGACGAACGCGGCGACTTGCAGCGGCAGATCAAGGTGGAACGCTCCGACCACGGCCGCGACCACCGCCGCGACCGCGAGGAGGCCGAAAGCCAGTGTCGTGGTGAGAAGTTCGGCAACACCGAGCACACCTGCCACGATGAGCCATACGATCCAAGACACGATGGCCGCTCCGCTGAATACTTTGTGATTTGACTGTAACTCCGCTGCGGAGCATCCGCATCATGGCCTCAGGGGTGAGCCGGCGGCTGGTTTGATACGCGGTGTTATCCGTCCGACACCACCAGATTGTGTTCAATTAGTGACAATTAGCCGTCTCGGTCCTACGGAGGATTTCCGCCGACCTACACTCATGAGACAAGGGCAACTGTCCCGCGGCTCGGCTGGACACTAAGGGTCCAGGAGGTATCTGGTGGAACGTGGCGACACCGGCCTCGGCCGTGACGTGCACGGTCCGCCCATGCGCCAACCAACCCACCATTCCTACGGGCCTGATGGCCCCTACCCGCCTGATGAGCCTCCCTTCGCTGCGTATGAGGAGGAGGACGAGACGGCTCGTGCCGCTGAACCCGTAGACGGTGACGACTACGGTCAGCTGCTGCGGCGCCCCGGCGAGATGCCGCCCCGTCAGCCTCGTCACCAGCGGCCACGCGAGCCGGGAAACCCGCCGGTGCGCCCGCCCGGCCAGTTCACGCCGAACCTCAGCCCAACCCTTAGCCAGCCCTACAGCGGCCCACCAGGCGCGGGGCTGGCGAACGGCGAGCCTCACGACGGCCCACCCGGCGCAGGCCCGGTCAACGGCGGTCCTCTCGGCAGTATGCCCAATGGCAGTCTGGACGGCGCAATGCCGAAGGGCGGGATACTGAACGGGGAGTCCGGGCCGGGACCTCAGTACCGGCTGCCGAACGGCCGCCGGGTCCCGGCCGGCGCGGATCGCCTTTACCGTCCCGCGCCATCGGGCTCGTCAGGCGGAACGACGGGCCGACATAGCCAGGCCCCGGCCGCGCCGCACCCGGTGTCCCCCGACCAGGACCCGCTCGGCGGCAACTGGGGGCGGTCGCCGTCAGCGCCCGCTGGCTCGCCTCTCGCGGCACCTACGGGCGCTCCGGTACCGGGCGCGGCCGGCTCAAGCGGGCCAGGGCCGGGCACTCCCGTCGCAGGCGGACCGCTCGCAGGCGCACCGCTCGNNCCGCAGGCGCACCAGCCGCAGGCCGGGGCCAGGGATTTGGCGGTGGACCTGGGCCCTCCGGCGGATCTGGGTTCTCGTCGCTTCGCGAGCACTCAGGACCGCAGGGTCCCCGCTTCGATGGCCCCGACGGTCGCGAACGCCTAGGACCGCTCGGAAATCCGGCGGCTCCAGGGCCCGGCAGGGTTCCTGGATCACACGGGACGCCGGGACCACACGTGCCGCCGGGACCGCACGCCGCGCCCGGACCGCACGGGACGCCGGGAACATACGGGCCGGCGGAACCACACGGGACGCCGGGACCGCACGGCGCTCCTGGCGGGCAAGGTGCTCCGGGACCGCAAGGAGCCCCTGGATCGCAGGGAGCCGCGGAGCCCCACTGGGCGCCCGGACCGCACGCGACGCCGGGAGCGTACGCAACGCCCGGACCGCACGGGACGCCGGGACCGCAAGGAGCCCCTGGATCGCAGGGAGCCGCCGAGCCCCACTGGGCGGCCGGACCGCACGTAGCACCCGGCGCATATGCAGCGACTGGACTTCACGCGACGCCGGGACCGCATGCCGCGCCGGGACCGCACGCGGCACCGGGACCACACGTAGCACCCGGCGCATACGCAGCGCCCGGACCGCACGCAGCGCCCGGACCGCATGCGACGCCGGGACCACACGCCGCGCCGGGACCGCACGCGGCACCGGGTCCGCACGGGACGCCGGGAGCGCACGGGACGCCGGGAGCGCACGGGACGCCGGGACCGCAGACGGCCCCGGGAGCGCACGGGATGCCGGGGGGACTTGGGGGTGCGGGAGCGCAGGGAGGGCACGCGCCGCACGGGGCTCAGGTGCCGCCGGAACCGGCCGGGCCGGTTATCCGGCAGCGGGAGACGGCGGTTCCTGGCGAGCGGCCCAAAGGCGCGGCGGAGCCGGTGGCGAGCATCGCGCCTGACGGGCTCGAGGCTTTCGCCCGGGACCTGCGTACGCTGCGTGCCAAGGCGGAGCTCGATTACCCCGAGATGGCCGAAACCTCGCACTTCTCGATGAAGACGCTCGCGGCGGCGGCCGGCGGCCTCCGGCTGCCCACGCTGCCCGTCGCCGTCGCTTTCGTGCAGGCCTGCGGCGGAAATATCGCCGAATGGGAAGATCGCTGGCAGAAACTGGCCGCGAGAATAACGGCCGACGCGACGAAGAAGCGCAAGAACGACGGCGAGGATCATCCGGAACCGCCCGAGCCCGCGGAGTCCCTGACCGCGCTGGAACCTCCGCTCATCGGGCCGGCTAGGCCGCAGGTTCCGGAGCCCGATCCGGGCGAGGTCTACGTCATTACCTCCGCCAAGCCGCGGCCACCCGGCTGGTAAGCGGTGCCTGCGCCCAGCGGGCCGACCTGGGCGCATGGCACAATGGGCAGAGTGCTGCCGCCCGATAACCATGTCCATACCCAGTGGTCGTGGGACGCGCCCGGCGAGGCGTCTATGGCGCGCAGCTGCGAGCAGGCTCTCGCGGTCGGCGTGCCCGCGGTGGCCTTCACCGACCACCTGGACTTCACCAACTGGACCGACGGCGACCAGATCGCCGCCGAGAACCTCGATCCGCATCGCTATAACCGGATGCGCCTGCTCGATGTCGCCGGTTACCTGGCGACGCTCGAGGACTGCCGTCAGCGCTATCCGGACCTGCGCATACTGTCCGGGGTCGAGATCGGCGAGGCGCACCTGTTCGCCGCGAGCGCAGGCGCCCTGGTCACCGAGCACGGCTTCGACCGGATCCTCGGCTCGCTGCACGCGATCCCGGTCGACGGGCGGCTGACGGCCGCCGACGACCTGTTCCGGCTGATGCCCGCCGACGACGTGATGCGCCGGTATCTCGGTGAGCTCCTCCGGCTGGTCGAGGGCAGCGACCTGTTCCAGGTGCTGGCGCACCTGGACTTCCCCCGGCGGATGTGGCCGTGGGGAGCAGGACCGTATGAGGAGCGGACGTTCGAGGCGGAGTACCGGGCCGTCCTGCGCGCTCTGGCCGCGAGCGACCGGGTCCTGGAAGTGAACACGAAGAGCCCGCTGGTTTCGGCCGGACTCGTGCGGTGGTGGCGTGAGGAGGGGGGAAGGGCGGTGTCGTTCGGCAGCGACGCGCACCAGCCCTGGCGGGTCGGCGACAAGTTCAAGCTGGCGGTCGACGTGGTCGAGGCCGCGGGGTTCCGGGCTGGCCGCGACCGCTTTGACTTCTGGCGGATCTAGCCCGTCAGACTCCGTGTAACCGGCGGCGACCCCGGACCCCGAACGCCGGAGGAAGGGTCCGGGCCGCCGTCG
>PMOU01000522.1 GCA_003161205.1 Actinomycetota bacterium
CGGCGGCATTCTGTACACGGTGCTGCAGGAGGTCGGCGTCTACCTGCTGCACCACTACCTGCACAGCGACTCGGCGTACGGCGTGTTCGCCACCGTGCTCGGCCTGCTCGCGTATATCTACCTCGCGGTGGAGATCACCGTGTACAGCGCCGAGATCAACGTGGTGCTGAGCCGACGGCTGTGGCCGCGGGCCTTGGTCCAGCCGCCGCTCACCGAGGCCGACCGGCACAGCATGGCGCTCCAGGCCCTGCAGAACGAGCGGCGCCCGGAGCAGCACGTCGAGGTGACATTCGACGACCGCGGGCCCGGCCAGGACGGCCCGGCCAGTACCCCGCGCACCACGGACGAGGTCGCGCCGCCCGCGGACGTGACCGGGTCCGACTCGCGCGACGAGGTTCCCGGCTCAAGCGGTGACCGGGTGAAGTGAGGCGGCGAGCTCGCCCAGCTGGGCCCAGGTCGCGTTGCCGGTGACCACGACGGTGCAGCCCGCCGAGCTGGTGTAGTACATCGAGCGCTGGCCACGGGACGGAGTTGAGCTGCGGTACCAGGTCCGCATGGCCAGGCGCAGGGGGGGCAGTACCGTTCCGTCATTTGTCATTCGCCTGATGAAGACGGCGGCCTTGGCGTTGGTCTCCTCGAGTGAGGCCAGCGAGCCGCCCGGGGTCATGAAGCCGAGCTGCCAGGTGACCGTGCCCGCGCCGTTCGCCCCGCCCACGGCCAGGCCCGAGCTCACCGGCTGCCAGGATCCCGGCAGCCCGGCCGGGGCCACCGCCCGGTAAGGCGCCAGCCGGGCCAAGGTCGCCAGGTCGCCGCGGTAGCTGATGGTGACGGGTTCGGCCGCGTGCGGCACGGGGACGGCCACCACCAGGACCGCGGCACCCAGCAGGCAGCCCAGCGCGGCCGCCCCGGCGTGCAGCACCCTGTTCACAACTGCTCAGGCTAGCCCGGCGCCCACGGTGAACAGGGCCGCCGCCGGGTACCTGCACAGGAGCCGGGTACCTGCATAGGATCGGTACACGGCCAGCCGGAAGGACACCCCCATGACCGCTGAGCAGCAGGCACACGAGCCCGCCCATCACGCCCCCGACCGGAACCTGGCCCTCGAGCTGGCCCGGGTAACCGAGTCCGCCTCGATGGCCGCCGCCCGGTGGGTGGGCCGGGGAGACAAGAACGGGGCGGACGGAGCCGCCGTGAACGCGATGCGGATGCTGATCAACTCGGTGTCGATGCGCGGCGTCGTGGTCATCGGCGAAGGCGAGAAGGATCACGCCCCGATGTTGTTCAACGGGGAGGACGTCGGCGACGGCACCGGCCCGGCCTGCGACGTCGCCGTCGATCCCATCGACGGCACCCGGCTGTGCGCCAATGGCATGTCCAACGCGATCTCGGTGCTGGCGGTGGCGGACCGCGGTTCGATGTACGACCCGTCGGCGGTGTTCTACATGTCCAAGCTGGCCACCGGCCCCGAGGCGGCCGGGATGGTGGACCTCGACGCACCCGCCGCCGCCAACATCAAGGCGGTCGCCAAGGCCAAAGGCTCCTCGCCCAAGGACGTCACCGTGGTCATCCTGGACCGTCCCCGCCACGCCGAGCTGATTGCCGAAGTCCGCGCCACCGGCGCCCGGATCCACCTGATCACCGACGGAGACGTGGCCGGGGCGATCATGGCCGCCCGTGAGGGCACCGGGATCGACCTGATGCTCGGCATCGGGGGTACGCCGGAGGGCGTCATCGCCGCGTGCGCGCTGAAGTGCCTCGGGGGGGTCATCTTGGGCAAGCTGTCACCGCGGGACGACGACGAACGCCGCCGCGCCCTGGACGCCGGCCATGACCTGGACCGGGTGCTCACCACCGATGATCTCGTCACCTCCGACGACGTGTTCTTCGCGGCCACCGGGATCACCGACGGTGAACTGGTCGATGGCGTCCGGTATCTCCGCGGGCACGCGACCACTCATTCCCTGGTCATGCGGTCCCGGTCCGGGACCATCCGCAGCATCAAGAGCGAGCACCAGCTGTGGAAGCTCCAGGCTTACTCCGCCATCAACTTCGGCTGAGCTGGCTTCGGCTGGCCTGGCTCCGGCGGGCCTGGCGTCAGTTCCGGCGCAGCAGGCGAAACCGGCGGGTCTTCCGCGGCGTGCTCACGGTCAGCTCACCGCCGAGCACCAGCGCCTTGACCTCGATCACCGGCGCGCCGGGGCCGGCCGGCGGCGGGGTGCCGCCGCGCCTGCGGCCGAGCACCATATGCCCGCTGACGATCACCGACACGCCGTCGGGAACGATCAGCCGCAGCCGCCCGCCGAACACCGTGGCGTACAGCTGCACCCGGCTGGCCTGCAGGATCGCCTGGGTGAAGTCCACCTCCACCTCGCCGAACATGGCCGTCACGGTGAGGCTTTCCGGCACCACCCAGCGGCCGTCCCGCCGGGCCGGGCTGAAGATCCCGGCGATCACCCGGCCGCCGTCCAGGCGGACGGGCTGCGCGGACGGCAGGGCCAGGTCCGTGGTCAGCGCCGCCAGGTCGCCGAGGGTCCGGGCGGAGAAGGCCCGCTGGACTCGTTCGGCATGTTCTTCGGCGGTGAGCCGCCCGTCGCTCATCGCCTCCGCGAGCAACGTGAGCACCCGGTCCCGGTCAGCGTCGGACGCGCGCAAGTCGCGAGGTGCCTGGCGTGGGCTCATGGCCTGAAACTATATGTACTTGCTCGCCCGCGGGGCGCCCTTGAGGCGCCCCTTCCCTCTTCATGGCGCCGGCTGTACGAGAACGGGTTGAACGTGCTACCCATTGGTGCATGACTGACGGAGCGATCGAAGCGGTGATGGAGCGCACCTCCGAGGAGGAGATTCGCCTGGTCCGCTTCCTTTACGCGGACCATGGCGGGATCATCCGCGGAAAGGCCGCGGGGACGACGCGACTGCGGGAACGCATGGCCAGCGGCATCGGGCACACCGTCGCGATGATGGCGATGTCCATGCTCGACCAGCTCGCGCCGGTGGCCGGGATGGGTCCGGTCGGCGAAGTCAGGATCGTGCCGGATCCCGATACCTTCGTGCCGCTCCCCTACGCGCCGGGCGCCGGGGTCATGCTCGCCGACCTGGTCAAGCCGGACGGATCGCCGTGGGAGGCGTGCCCCCGCACCTTCCTCAAGCAGGCCATCGCCGAGCTAGCCGACGAGGGGTACGGGATGCAGGCCGCGTTCGAGCCCGAGTTCACGGTCGGCCGCCGCGAGTCCTCCCCGGGCGGCCCGTCCATCCCGGACCGGCTCATCCCGCTCGACGACAGCCTGTGCTACTCCGCCACCGGCTTCCATTTCGCGCACAACTTCACCATGGAACTCGTCGCCGCGCTCGAGGCCCAGGGCCTNNGGCGTGGCCTTCAAGCACGGCCTGTGGGCCAGCCTGGCGCCCAAGCCCATCCCGGACCAGGCAGGCAACGGCACGCACCTGCACGCCTCGCTCACCGACCTGCTGGCCGACGGCGCCCCCGGCGGGCGCAACGCGTTCGCGGATCCAGCCGACCGCAACGGCCTGTCCCAGGTCGGTTACCACTTCATCGGCGGCCTGCTGGCGCACCTGCCCGCCCTGATCGCCCTGAGCTGCGCCAGCGTGAACAGCTACCGCCGGCTGGCGCCGCAGATGTGGGCCAGCGCGTTCAGCTGCTACGGAATGGACAACCGGGAGGCCGCGATCCGCATCTGCTCGCCGCTGCGGGGAGACCCGGGCAGTTCGGTCAACCTGGAGCTGAAGCCGTCTGACTCCAGCGCCAACCCGTACCTCGCGCTGGGCGCGTTCATCTACGCGGGCCTGGACGGCATCCGCGGCAAGCTCGACCCGGGCGAGGCGGTGAACGTCGATCCGGCCACGCTCAGCGATACCGAACGGGCCAGCAACGGCATCCACCGGCTGCCCGCCTCGCTGGCCGCGGCCCTGGACGCGCTGGCCGCGGACAAGGTGCTGATGGACGCCCTCGGCCCGCTGCGCAGCACTGCCTACCTCGCGGTCAAGCGCTCAGAAGCCGCCCA
>PMOU01000198.1 GCA_003161205.1 Actinomycetota bacterium
GCCGCGAACCGCATGCCGATCAGGGTGGCGAACGCGACGATGAACGCGGCGATGCCCGCGCCGCCGGTCAGGTCGCGCCCCAGATAGGCGCCGAGCGCGAACAGCGCGGCGGTGACCGCGACGTATCCCATCGTCTGCGCGAACAGCGTATGAGCCCGGTCCCGGGGTACCGCTCCGACTCCCTGGTAGGTGAGTGACTCGTTCATGTCGTCCTGCTCCTTCTGTGCGTGGCATGGGTCCACCCGGGAACTGGCCCTGGCTTCCACGGTCGCGCCTGGAGCAGCCGATCGCGCCCGTGGAAAGCCCTGGCCGGCCCACTGGCCCTGCCGGGCAGGATCACCATATGCCCATCAGGCCAAGATGAGATCAGCGCGTGCCTGCACCAATTTTTCACGTTGCCTGCGACTCATGGCGAACACCTTCGGATTACCTGTCCCCAACCATGTCACCAGGTTGGTCCTGCTATCCACGGTGCCCGCGCGGCCGCCCGTTCGCGCCCGTACCCCACCCTGGCCCCACCCTGGTCCAGCCGATTGGGGCCCTTTCACTAGGGTGCGGCGCGGCCACGGCCGCCAATGAGTTATGCCGGAAAGTAAAGCCCGATCCGTTCGGTAAAAATCATTTATTCTCCGAACGGTCCGGCGTTTCACCGCGAAGGATAGACAGCCACGCACGGCGAGGCTACCTTCAGGGCATGACCATGCCGCCGGGCTCGCTGCCGGGACGCCGGGCCGCGCTTATCGGCCTGGTCATGGTCACCGTCATGGCATTCGAAGCGATGTTAAAGATAAAGCCGTGGCGGTCTCGCTCGTGGACCTTACTGAGACTCGGATACCGAAAGAGGGTTGGCTCATGAGAACTGGCCTCGGCCTGCTGGCCTTCGCGGTCCTGCTGGCTGTTACCGCGTGCGGCAGCAGCGGCGGCGGCACGTCCGCCGCCGCGAGCGGCGTGCCGGCCAACTTCAACAGCATTGTCAGCGCGCTGTCCTCGGCGGTGGCGCAGGAAAGCAGCGATCTCAATTCCGAGACGAAGGACGCGAATAATGGCCAGGGCGACTCGGCGGGCGTCTGCGATAACCTGCAGGCAAATGTGGACTACGACGTGAGGACCGACATCGGCCGCGACGCGCAGAACGTGAGCTACGACGTCGGTAACCTGCAAGACGCCATCTCGGCGGTGCGGCAGGACATGAGCAACATCGTGACCGACATGACGGCCATCGCCAACCAGGGAGTGGATATCCCGCCGGACGCCAATGCCTTCGTCGCGTCCGCGAATGCCAAGATCAAGCAGGCGGTCGCCCAGGCCAACTCCGCCATCGATCAGGCCAACGGCAATGTCTCGGACGCCTACAGCACGGCCAACGCGCTGGCCACCGGCAAATGCTCCGGCGACGGACCGGGGAGCGCGCCGGGCGCGATCAGGCACCTCAGCTAGCCTCGTGGCCGCCCGCTGAGCATGGCCGCGAGCAGGGTCTGCACGCGATGCTGGTCAGCGCGGCTGAGGGTGCTCGTCATGGGGGCTAGCAACCGTGCGATCTGGTCATGACCGCGGGCAGCGAGGCGGGCGCCGTCCGCGCTGAGGAACACGTCCACGGCCCGGCCGTCGGCCGGATCNNCGGGCCCGCGCCAGCCCCGGTCCCGGCCGGGGCGCAGGAGATGCTCGTCGACGTGCTCGCGGCCGGGCTCCACCCGCGCGTCCGGTCGCAGGCCAACGGATCGCACTACACCAGCACCGACGAGCTGCCGCTGGTGCCGGGTATCGACGGCGTCGGGCGCGGCCCGGACGGCCTGCTGCGCTACTTCCTGCTCCCGGACGCGCGCGTGGGCGCGATGGCCGAGCAGACCGTCATCGACACCCGCCGCAGCNNTATCTGTGGGGCGAGCCCACCGCGGCCGCGATGGCCGCCGTCGTCACCGGCCGCGCCGACCGCGGCAAGCCGCTCACCTGGGTCGAAATCGGCTCGGTGGCCGGGCCCACGGCGGCGATTCCATCCGCCGCGCTGCGCGCGGACCGGCTGGCGATCGTCGGCAGCGGCCAGGGGTCGGTCAGCGCCCGCGAGATCCTCGCCGAACTCCCCGAACTCGCCCAGGAGATCACCAACGGCACCTTCGATATCAATGCCCAGTCGATTCCGCTCAGCGACGTCGAACAAGCCTGGACCGACGCCGCCAGCACCGGCCGGCGCATCGTCCTCACCCCGCGGCCGTAGCCAGCGCTCGCGGCCGGTGCTGTGCACAAGCCTGTGGACGGCCTGTGCAAAAACGGCGCATTCCTGTTACGTACGCGGCGGGATATTGGGGATTGTGGCACCGGACCTTAGGTAAAACGGCGCCTTCAGCTGGAAGAACGCGATTAACGCCCTGTGGATAGAGAAAACTGGAATTTGTCCACACGCCACGCCGTAATGGCTTGTGAATAAGCCAAATATTTATCGCATGTATATCTTGCTGTAATTCAGAGTCGGGACCGTGAAGGCTTAAACCAGAAACGGTGAGTCCGGGCGTTTGTCCGGGCGGGTAAGCGCAATGGAGGCAGACGCGCACCGGGGCGAATCAAGCGCTCGTTGACCGCAGGTCACCTGCCGCTGGAAGGCGCTCACCGCTGGTCACCGGGAGGCCTGACATGAAGATCAAGATCTGGCCAGAAGACGACGCCAGCATGCTCCAGATGAACGACTGGCTGGCCGAACTGCGGGAGGACGCTGTCCCGCCCACCCGAGCTGTCCCGCCCGCGCCGCCCGCGCGAGCCGTCCCGGCCGCGCCAGCTGTCCCGCCCGCGCCTCCGGAACCTCCCCGCGCGGAACCTCCCCGCGCGGAACCTGTGTTCCGCGCGGAACCTGCTTTCCGCGCGGAGGCTTCTGTCCGCGCGGAGCCCCTGATCCCCGCCGAGCCCGTTGCCCCGGCCGCTCCTGCTGTTCGCGCCAGGGCTATCGCACGGGCCGTGATCGGCGATCAGCTGCGGATTCCGATTATGTGGTGCGAGCTGGGTTCCTGCATCTCCTGGCACACCGATCCGGCCGCGCTCGGCGAGGGTGACCTGCGCCTGCGCGCGATCGAGGCCGGCTGGCGGATCGACGCCTTCGGCCGGCTGGCCTGCCCGCGCTGCCAGCAGAACGACCCGGGCTTCCGGGCCTGCCGCCCTGTCGTGCCGTGGGACCGGTATGCGGCCATGGCCAGGACCGCCCGGATCGTGGCCTGGCGACCTGCCCCGGCCCGCTGACGGCGGCCGCCGGGGGGCGTCTGGTGAACCGGTGAGTACGGCCCGGCAAGCACAGGCTGGCGAACAACAATAGGGGTTCTGATGATCCACGAGGACGCCGGGGATGCTTTCCCCGGCCGCTGGCCGCCCGCGGCTGGCCGCACCTTCTCTCCTGGCCGCGGCGAGATCGGCCAGACGGCCACGGCTCCGGGGACGAGAACGGACCGCCGCTGGCTGGCGCTGGCCGCCGAGATGGCCGGCCTGACCAGTGGCAGCTGGCGGCCAGCGCCGGAGCCCGGCTCGACGGGGCCGCTTCGCCTGCCCCGGGTCGCCACCCGCGCGCTCGGCGCCGACGCCGGAGAAGTCCGCGCCGGCCGGGACTTCGCGGTCGCCACCCTGAACCGCTGGGCCGCGGCCGAACGCAGCCCGGACATCGCGATCGTGGTGTCTGAGCTGCTGACCAACGCGCTGCGGCACGCCCTGCCCGGATCCGGCGATACCCGGCCCCGGCCCCGGCGGCCGATCCAGCTCGGCCTGCTCCAGCCCGCGTCCTGCATCCTGTGCGCCGTCGCCGACCCTAGCCGGATGGTTCCAGCGCCGCGAGCGCAGACCTCTCTCGGCGAGACCGGCCGCGGCCTGCATATCATCTGTGCCCTGAGCGACCAGTGGGGTTACGTCCGAAGCGACCGGGGCAAGGTCGTATGGGCTATGTTCTACCGGCGGTAACCGGCCTTCCCGAGGTTGACGCGCTGCGGACGCGGGCGCGGCGCCGCCGGCAGTCCGGCCAGCTCCAACTGGGACGATTCGAGGAGAGCCGATGGTGGTGCCGCTGGCCGTCCGGTCGCTAGCCGCCGCGGCCGGCGTATTGCTCGTGCTCACGGCGTGGTTCAGCGTCATCGTCACCCTCATCGTGTCGCGCTCGGTCGCCAGCTGGACCACGCAGCTAGCGGACCGTGGCGTCATGCTGATGTTCAACCTGCTGGCCAGGAACATCGACGACTACCACCGACGTGACCGGGTGCTCACCATGGTGCCGGCCACGATGCTGCTCACCAACCTGGCCCTCTGGCTGGGCATGGCCTTCACCGGGTACGCGCTGCTGCTGTGGCCGCTCACTGGCCGCGGCGTGGGTTCGGCCTTCGTCGCGTCCGGGTCCGCGCTCTTCACGCTCGGATTCGACGAGCCGGCCGGGGCCGCGCCCGTGGCGGTCGTCTTCGCCGCCGCGGCTACCGGCCTGATCATCATCACGCTGCTGATCGCCTACTTGCCCACCCTGTACGCCGCGTTCAACCGGAGGGAGACCGAGGTCGCCCTGCTGAACGCGCGGGCCGGCATCCCGTCCTGGGGCCCGGAACTCCTGGCGCGCACCCACTACGCGCTCGGCTCGGGGACGTCGACCCTCGACACCATGCCCGACCTGTACGCCCAGTGGGAACGCTGGGCCGCCGACGTGGCGGAAAGCCACACCACCTACCTGACGCTGGTGCGGTTCCGCTCGCCCGGCGCGCTGTCGTCCTGGGTGACGGCCCTGCTCGCCGTGCTGGACTCCGCGGCGCTGTACCTGGCGCTCTCGCCGGAATCCGCGCCGG
>PMOU01000045.1 GCA_003161205.1 Actinomycetota bacterium
CCAGCCCAGCCTGGTCACCGGCGGCCGCTGCGCCGCGGTCGCCGCCGCGCTCGGTGCGCAGACCGGCCCGCTGATCGTCCTCCCGCTGACGGCCGGGAAGCAGGTCCGCGGTGCGCTGATGCTGGGCCGGCTGGCCACGAACCCGGCTTTTACCGAGGCTGACCTGGCCATGGGGGTCAGCTTCGCCGGTCACGCCGCCGTGGCCATGGAACTGGCCCAGGCCCGGGCCGACCAGATCGCTTTGGCCCAGGTCGAAGACCACGACCGGATCGCCGGAGACCTGCACGACCACGTCATCAAGGAACTGTTCGCTCTCGGCATGGTGCTGCAGGGCCACGCCACCCGCGCCGACCCGGCCACCGCGGCGCAGATCAACGGCTACGTCGACACCCTCGATGAGATCATCAAGAAGATCCGCAGCAGCATCTTCGGGCTCCACCGGCCGCGGCCCGCGTCCTGGACGGCCTGCGTGCAACCGTCCGTTCCGGAAAAGACCTAACCAGCTCCGGAACGGTCGTGGTATCTGCCCTCAGCCCGCCGACCACTCCGTGGCTGGCTCGAGTGCGGCCTGGGGAGACTGGTCAGGCCGTCGAGCAGGACCGCCGCATGCTCGGGTCCGTGCCGGATCAGCGCGGACGCGGCAGGTCGAGCGCGGGCACCACGGCCCGTGCAGCAGATCCGGTAACGGCGTGACGTCTCGTCCGTCAAATTACGCCGAGCCTTATGCCCTCATCAGGGTCCTAAGTCCCGATCACTCGACGTCGTTCTCAATGGTCGTTGGGCACGGTGGTTGGGGACTGAGGTCCTGGTGGGTGGTGACGTCTGGCGGTGATGGTGGCGGGGGCGGGGGGATGAGACTGCGGTTATCAGGACAACTTGCGGGCCGGTGAGCGCCGGGTCGCAGCTAGAAGGAGGCATGACGATGCGCCGCAGTTCTTCTCGCCTCGTTGCTATCGCAGGGTTTGCCGTCGCGGCGGTCCTGCTGGTGGCCGGTGGCTTGCTTACGTGGGGTTCGGCTTATGTGCATAACACGGTGCAGGGGCAGCTGGCTTCGCAGCAGATCTTCTTCCCGCCTAAGGCCGCGTTCGCGCATCCCAAGGCGGGGACCGAGATCACCCCGAGCATGATCCCGCTGGTGTCGCAGTACGCCGGGGAGCAGATGCTGACCGGTCAGCAGGCCGAGGCTTACGCTGACCATTTCATTGCCGTGCATGTGGCGGAGATGGGCGCGGGCAAGACGTATTCGCAGCTGTCGGCGGAGTCAATTGCGCAGCCGAAGAACACCGCGCTGGCGGCTACGGTCGGTACCGTGTTCAAGGGTGAGACGCTGCGCAGCATGCTGCTGAATGCGTACGGCTGGTGGAAGATTTCCCAGATCACCTATATCGCGGCGCTGGTCGCGTTCGGGCTGGGCGGGCTGACCCTGATCGGGACGGTGTTCGCGCTGGCTCTGGGCCGGCGGCCCGAGATCACGCACGAGGCCATCCCGGCCGCGGGTCCCGCTCCGGCCAAGACCGCATGACCCTGGGTCACCGCGACCAGCTTTAACCGCAGCACCACCGCAGACCCCCCGGCCGGCGCCCCCCAAGGCGTCGGCCGAAGGCCGTAACGGCGAACATGGCCTTCGTCCCGGACCGGTCCCAAGACGTTCACAACCCTCAGGATCATCTGCTCGCGATACAGCGGCTGATATGGGACGTCGACGGAGTAGTCGACGTCGTGAACAGGCTCGGCCTATGAGCCGGTGCGGAGGGCAAGTCTTTTGCGCCTGCTGGTGGGATACTCGATGTCGTGGCGGGAGCAGACGGCGGGATAGCCGGACGAATACTCAAGTTTCATGGATGCGCTGAAGATCCCTGGCATTTCACGGCTCGCTTTGTAGCAGAGGGGAGCCGGTTATGCGCATTAAAATTGGCTGGATTTTGGCTGGTGCCGCATGCCTGGCTGTCGTTGCCGGAGTTGCGCTGCTGTGGTGGCGGGCGGGATCGGGCCTAGGTATCTCCGTGGGCTTGCCCGTGGCTGCAACTGTGATCGCGCCAGTCGTGGTCTGGATCCTTGGTGCCCCCCCGCTCCAGGCCGGGCAATCCACTCCCGAACAGTTGCAGGCGGCAGCGCAACTGCTGGCCAGTCGGGAGCTGCATCAATGGCGGAAGGCCGCAGAAACCGAACCTGCTCTCAGCGGCGGACCCAATACGCTTGATGTGCCCTGGCAGGAGTCCGAAGTCGGCCTCGATGTTATTGACGAGGACACCAGTACTATCGTTGAGCTGGCTGACTCGTTGCGTACAAATCAGTCACGTCGGCTCATCGCCGTGGGCACGGTTGGCTCGGGCAAGACAACGCTAGCCCAGCTGCTCATAGCGGAGCTACTCAAGAACGTGCGGCCGGGTGATCCTGTGCCGCTCTTTTTGCCGCTGTCGGCCTGGAATCCGGATCTTGAGAGCTTGTGTGATTGGATGGCGCGACGTATTGGCGAGGAGTACCCCCAACTTCGTGACAGATCAAGTTACGGCCCATCGGCTATTCCCAGCCTGGTGGAGCGGCGCATGATACTGCCGGTCCTCGACGGGCTTGAGGTTCTTTCCAAGGAATGCCGTTATTCGGCGCTTACAAGCAGTGATCTAGCGCTTCAGAGACAATTTATAGTGACCTGCCGAGACGAGGAGTTCGCCGAGATTTTCGACGATCTGAGCCTTCCGGACACGTCAGTTGTCAGGCCTGGACGTGTACCTCAGGAGGAGATGCTCAGATTCCTGCAACAAGTGACGGATGAGCCGCTGCGGTGGGCCGAAGTCGCTGATCAGCTTGACAAAGACCCGGGCCTGGCGGAAGCGCTGTCCGATCCGCGGACTATCTATCTGGCCAGTGTTGTCTACCATGATGCGGCGAGCAATCCTAGTGAACTTATTAAAGTCACCATGCAGTCACGCTCGACTGGCGTGGAGGATTATTTGCTGAGGAAACTCATCCCTGCCCTCGCACGCACAAAAAATAATCAAGCGAGCGGATATCCTTGGTATAGCGACCGGCTGGAGCGGTGGCTATCATTCCTAGCCGATTCCAGGCACGGCGTCATCGATACAGAATCTAATGATATAGCGTGGTGGCGTCTTTATAGAGCTGTCCCTCATCTGAGTCGCTTGCAGTATCTGCTCCGGGCCCTGGTTGTCGGCACAACAGCGTGGCTAGTTATTGCTCTTCTGAAGAAGGGCGGAAGTCATTATACTCAGCTGACGGGGCTGGCTTACGCTTCCGCTATTGCTGCCGCCTGCCTGTTCTTGAGTCCCCATCGGGACGAAAATAAACTAAGGCCGTTCAGTCGGCCAGCGTGGCGATGGTGGATTCGTCAAGTGTTTTCGCGTTCGTGGCGATTGATCGCTGCCGGGGTAACAGCTTCACTAGGTTTTGGGTTTTTCATTGGCCTGAGGATTTCGTCAACGGGTCATCTGGGTACTGCTCTCCGAACGGGTGCTGCCGACGGCGTGGTGGTTGGCATAGTGGTGATGCTCGCGGCGGTCATCTCCGGTATCCCCAGGCCACTGTGGGCGGACTCGAGGGTGGATGCCGGGTCCACCATCCGGCCGAAGGCCACCCCGATTGGTGCGGCGCTAACCCTAGGTGTTACCTTCGGCTTGCTCGCCGGTATCCTGGCTATTGTCAAGCACCAGCAGGCGACCTCCCCCACCATTAGGCAAGGACTTGTCTATGGTGTCATCATCGGGCTTGACTTCGGCGTCGGCACATGGCTGGTACGGCGAACAGAGGTACATTTTGACCTTAGAAATGCAGCTGAACCTCTGGCCGCCCTGAGGGCTGAGCGCACTGTAGCACTTCTAGTTCCAGCTATCCTCGGCCTTACCTTTGCCTCGGCCTTTGGTCTTAGCGCCACCTTGCACTGGTATCCCGACAGCGGGATAGCCAATGGCCTAGTTGGAATTATCGTAGGCAGTCTTGCATCCGATTGGCCAGTGTATATTGTGGCTACTGCATTTCTTGCACTTACAGGAAAGCTCCCGATCCGGGTTTCGAGATTTCTGGAATTTTGTCAGAGCAATGGAATATTTCGTCCAGTTCTGCAATCATATCAATTCCGCGAAGATCCGAGTCGTATTGGACTCGACGTTGAACCGGACGAGGGTTGACGCGCTATTAACTAAACATCGCCGAATTCAAGTGGAACAGGCTGCCCGGCGGACTCAGGCAACCGGCGGGGCCCCGACGACGGTGCGCGTCCGGGGC
>PMOU01000269.1:0-8041 GCA_003161205.1 Actinomycetota bacterium
CGCGGTGAGCCGCTTCGCGGTGACCCGCCCCGGCCGACCAGAATCCGGGACCGCCGCGTCACCCCGATCAGCGCCCGCCCCCCGCCAGCCCGGATCGCCAAAATGTAGTGACATGGGGTGACTCCGAGCTTACCCAGTGAGTAAGATGTTCAGGAAGCCCAGCGGACGCAACAGCACCAGCCTTGCTTAGGCGCTCGCCGTTGACCAAACCACCCGATAAGTTATATAAGGTACTAAAAGTTACCTAAAGTCCGAAATGGTACCGGTGTCATGCGCAAGCCTTGGCGAGGCGGAGTAAGAACCATCGTCACAGTTGAGGCTCACGTCGTTGAATACCGCTCGAGTTGCTGTCGTGCCGTAGTGAGATGAGTGGGACATGTCTACTAAATCCGCGACTCGCCGGGCGGGCACCGGACCCGCGAGACAGCGATGCCTTACCCTGATGTCCTATGGCGTTGACGTCGGGAAATCTCCCGCGAGAGGCGCCTGGCGGCGTCCTGGAAGCCCAATGATAGCTCTAAGTAATAAGATACTTACCATGGGTAATATATTTCAATTTGTGATGACGTAAACGGGAGTTTGCGTTGCCTAAAGGGTACGTGATTGGCTAGTTTCCCCTCCCGACAATCCTTTTTCCGACGAAACCCGAGGTGACCCCGAGTGGCTCTTCCTCCCCTCACTCCCGAAGAGCGTGCGGCAGCACTTGAGAAGGCTGCCAGAGCACGCAAAGAACGCGCCGAGGTGAAGAATCGCCTCAAGCGCGGAGCCACCAACTTGTCTGATGTCATCAAGGAAGGCGGAACTGATGACGTCATTGGCAAGATGAAGGTCTCGGCTCTGCTTGAGTCCTTGCCCGGTGTGGGCAAGGTCAGGGCGAAGCAGATCATGGAAAGGCTTGGTATCGCGGAATCGCGTCGCGTGCGCGGGCTGGGTACCAACCAGCGCTCCGCGCTTGAGCAAGAGTTCGGTGCCGATATCTGAACCGCGCGGCAGGCGCAAGCCGAACCCCGCAAGTCCTGGCGGTGCCGCGGTCGCAACCCCGGTGCATTCGCGGCTGACCGTGCTCTCCGGGCCCTCCGGGGTCGGGAAGAGCACGGTCGTCGCGGAACTCAACAGGTCTTGCCCGCAGATCTGGATTTCCGTTTCGGTGACGACGCGGAAGCCGCGCACCGGAGAAGTGAACGGGCGCGAATATTATTTTGTCGATGACAACGAGTTTGACCGACTGGTGGCCGGCGGAGCGTTGCTTGAGTGGGCGCGGTTCGCTGGCAACCGGTACGGGACGCCGCGCAAGCCGCTTAACGAAAAGCTCGAAGCCGGCGTTTCCTGCCTACTCGAGATAGACGTGGCCGGGGCGCGCCAAGTCAGGCGGGCGGCGCCTGACGCGCGCCTGGTTTTCCTCGCTCCGCCGTCCTGGGACGAGCTGGTGCGCCGGCTGACCGGGCGGGGGACCGAGCCGCCAGAGGTCCTGGCCCGCCGGCTGGCGGCCGCCCGGGAAGAACTCACCGCCGCCGGTGAGTTCGACGTCACCCTGGTGAACACATCGGTCATGGACGTGTGCCGTCAGCTGGTAGCCTTGATGGAGCAGTGACCTACGGAAGGCAGAACGTGGCAGGTAGTCAGGACGCCGCCGGCATTATCAACCCGCCGATCGACGAGCTCCTTGAAGTCGTGGACAGCAAGTACCGGCTCGTCATCATGGCCGCGAAGCGCGCACGGCAGATCAACGCCTACTACGCGCAGCTCGGTGAGGGCCTGCTCGAGTACGTCGGGCCCCTGGTAGAGACGCGCAGCCAGGAAAAGCCGCTGTCCATTTCGCTCCGCGAGGTCAGGGAGCGGCTCCTGAGCGTCGAGGCCATCGAGGGCTAGGCCCGGCTTCGCCAGGACGTTCCCATGTCGGCACGCGTGATCCTCGGCGTCGGCGCGGGCATCGCGGCGTATAAATCCTGTGAGCTGCTCAGGCTGCTCACCGAGTCCGGCCATCGCGTCCGGGTGGTGCCGACTCCTGATGCGCTCCGGTTCGTCGGCGAGGCCACCTGGGCCGCGCTGTCGGGCGAGCCGGTAACTACTGATGCGTGGACCGGCGTGGCCGAGGTGCCGCATGTCCGGCTCGGGCAGTCGGCCGCCCTGGTCGTGGTCGCGCCGGCCACGGCGGACCTGATGGCGCGGGCCGCGGCCGGGATGGCCGGCGACCTGCTGACCGCCACGCTGCTGACCGCGAGATGCCCGGTGGTGTACGCGCCGGCCATGCATACCGAGATGTGGCTGCACCCCGCGACGCAGGCGAACGTGGCGCTGCTCCGCAGCCGGGGGGCCATCGTGCTCGAGCCCGCGGTCGGGCGGCTGACGGGCGCGGATACCGGCCCCGGCCGGCTGCCGGAGCCAGCCGAGATCTTCGCGGTCGCGACCCGCCTGCTGGCCCGCGGAGCCGACGGGGGTGACCCGCTGCGGCGCGACCTCGCCGGCCGGCGCGTGGTGGTGTCTGCGGGCGGTACCCGGGAAGAGATCGATCCGGTGCGGTTCATCGGCAACTGGTCGACCGGGACGCAGGGGTATGCGCTGGCCCGCACGGCTGTCGCCCGGGGCGCCGAGGTGATCGTGGTCGCGGCCAACGTCGCGCTACCGGATCCGGCCGGGACCAAGGTCATCCGGGTGGTGTCGGCGCGCGAGATGCGGGACGCGGTCACGGCGGCCGCGGCGGGGGCCGATGCGGTCGTCATGGCCGCCGCGGTGGCCGATTATCGTCCGCAGACGCGGAGCGCGGCCAAGATAAAGAAGGACGGCCAGCCGCCTGAGCCGTTGCGGCTGACCGAGAACCCCGACATTCTCGCCGGGCTGGCCCAGGTCCGCGCGCGCGAGGCCGCTTCCGTAGTCCTCGTCGGGTTCGCCGCCGAGACCGACACGGCCGCCGGGACCGCTCAGGCTAAACTGGCACGTAAGGGGTGCGACCTTCTTGTCGTCAACCCGGTAGGAAATGGGCTAGGCTTCGGGACCATCGACAACGAGGCTGTTGTCTACGGTGTCGACGGTTCCGTCACCCAGATCCCGCGCGGGCCGAAAGAAGCCCTCGCCGGCGTGGTGTGGGATCTGGTGGCCGAACGACTTAAGTAAACCGGGCAGAGTCACGGGGCGTAACTAGCCATCGGGCTCACCAGATCCGTCAGCCCGGAATAAACTCACCGCAGCCCTAACGAGGAGAAACGACGTGGCGCGCCGCCTGTTCACTTCCGAGTCAGTAACGGAAGGTCATCCGGACAAGATGGCCGACCAGATCAGCGACACCATTCTGGACGCCATGATCAAGGATGATCCCGGTAGCCGCGTGGCGGTGGAGACACTGATCACGACCGGCCAGGTCCACGTCGCCGGCGAGGTCACCACCCAGACCTATGTCGACATACCGGGAATCATCCGGGAGAAGATCCTCGAGATCGGCTACGACTCCTCGGCCAAGGGCTACGACGGGGCATCCTGCGGCGTGTCGGTCTCCATCGGTTCGCAGTCACCGGACATCGCCCTGGGCGTCAATGACGCGTTCGAGTACCGCGAAGGCGAGGGAACGGACGAGCTTGACCGGCAGGGAGCGGGCGACCAGGGGCTGATGTTCGGCTACGCGTGCCGCGAGACTCCCGAGCTCATGCCGCTGCCGATCATGCTGGCGCACAAGCTCGCCCGGCAGCTTTCCGAGGTCCGCCGCGCGGGCACGGTCCCTTACCTGCGCCCGGACGGCAAGACGCAGGTGACGATCGAGTACTCAGGGAACACCCCGGTCCGGCTGGACACGGTCGTGGTCTCCACCCAGCACGCCCCCGACATTAACCTCAAGGAACTGCTCGCCCCCGACATCAAGGACTACGTGGTCGACCCCGTGCTGGCCGACGCCGGCATCGACAGCGAGGGTTTCCGGCTGCTGGTCAACCCGACCGGGCGATTCGAGATCGGCGGTCCGATGGGGGACGCCGGGCTGACCGGACGGAAGATCATCATCGACACCTACGGCGGCATGGCCCGTCACGGGGGAGGGGCCTTCTCGGGCAAGGACCCGTCGAAGGTCGACCGCAGCGCGGCCTACGCGATNNGCGGGCCTGGCGGACCGGTGCGAGGCTCAGGTCGCGTATGCGATCGGCAAGGCGATGCCGGTCGGGCTGTTCATCGAGTGCTTCGGCACCGAGAAGGTGCCCGTGGAGCGGATCCAGGATGCGGTGCTGCAGGTCTTCGACCTGCGGCCGCGGGCCATCATCTACGCGCTGGACCTGCTGCGTCCCATCTACACTCAGACCGCCGCCTACGGGCACTTCGGCCGCACCGAGCCCGACTTCAGCTGGGAGCGCACCGACCGGACCGACCAGCTGCGCGCCGCCGCTAACTTCTGACCGCCGCCGGGAGATTCCGCCCGGCGTGTCCTGAGTGCTGCCGCGGTTCTGGTAGGACGGAACGGTGGCGAAGGGGGCGAAGGACCAGCCGGTCAGCGAGCGGCTGCCGGTTGCCCGGGTAGCGGTGGATATTTCACTGGCCCATCTTGACCGTCCGTTCGACTACCTGGTCCCGGCCAGCCTGGATGAGGTGGCCGTGCCGGGCTGCCGGGTCCGGGTGAGGTTCGCCGGGCAGCTCGTCGACGGCTATCTGCTGGAACGCACGCAGACCAGCGAGCACCAGGGCAGGCTGGCCCGGCTCGAACGGGTGATCTCGCCGGAACCCGTGCTGACCCCGGAGATCTTCGACCTGGCCCGGGCGGTGGCGGACCGGTACGCGGGGACCCTGGCCGACGTGCTCAGGCTGGCCATCCCGCCGCGGCACGCGACGGCGGAACGGGAGATCCCGGCCGAGCGCGCCGCGGNNTTCCTGGCGGGGCTGGCGGACCGGCGCCCGGTCCGGGCCGCCTGGTCGGCGCTACCCGGGCCGCACTGGCCGGCCGAGATCGCCGTCGCGGCCGGGACGACCGCCGCCGCTGGCCGTGGCGTGGTCATCGTGGTGCCGGACGCCCGTGACCTGGAACGCGTCGACGTCGCCCTGGCTGGCATCGACCATGTCTGCCTGAGCGCGGACCTCGGGCCGGCCGAGCGCTACCGTCGCTGGCTGGCGGTGCGCCGGGGCCTGGTCCCGGTGGTGGCGGGCACGCGGGCCGCGATGTTCGCCCCGGTCGCCGACCTCGGCCTGGTCGTGCTCTGGGACGACGGCGACGACCTGCACGCCGAGCCCCGCGCCCCGTACCCGAACGCCCGCGAGGTGCTGGCCCTGCGCGCGCACCGCGTCGGCGCCGCCGCCCTGATCGGCGGTTTCGCCCGCACCGCCGAGCTCACCCAGCTCGTCGCCAACGGCTGGGCCCGGCCGCTGACCGGTAGCCCGACCGCGCTGCGTCAGGCCGCGCCGCTGATCAGGGCCGCTCCCGATGAGGCCGAACTGGCCAGGGACGCGGCGGCGATGACCGCTCGCCTGCCGAGCCTGGCGCTGCGGACGGCTCGCACGGCCCTGGCGGGCGGACCCGTCCTGGTTCAGGTGCCCCGGCGCGGCTATCTCGACGCGATCGCGTGCGACCGGTGCCGGGCCCAGGCCCGGTGCGTCACGTGCGGCGGCCCGCTGGAGATCAGCGGCTCCCGCGAGATCCCCGGCTGCCGGTGGTGCGGTGCCCTGGCGGCGGACTGGACCTGCGCCCGCTGCGGATCAGGCCGCCTTCGCGCGCTGGTCATCGGCGCGGCGCGGACCGCCGAGGAACTGGGCCGGGCCTTTCCCGGCGTATCCGTGCGCACCTCCGGCGGCCCGCACGTGCTCGCCACGGTGCCGGCCGAACCCGCGCTGGTCATCGCCACGCCGGGAGCCGAGCCGGTGGCGCCCGAGGGCTACGCCGGCGCGCTGCTCCTGGACGGCTGGGCGCTGCTCGGCCGGCCCAGCCTGCGCGCGGCCGAGGAGGCCCTGCGCCGGTGGATGAACGCCGCCGCCCTGGTGCGGGCCGCCGGGCCGGTGGTGGTGCTGGCGGAGGCGTCACTTCCGGCCGTGCAGGCCCTGATCCGGTGGGATCCAGTGATTTTTTCCGAACGGGAACTGGCTGAACGCGCCGAACTCGGCTTTCCGCCCGCGGTGCGGATGGCCTCGGTGACCGGAGCGTCCGACGCGGTGGCCGAGTTCGTCGGTTCGGCCGGGCTGCCCGCCCGCGCTGAGGTGCTGGGGCCGGTGCCCGCCGGGTCTTGGCGCCCAGAATCCGGCGAAAGAGCATCGAGGCAAAGAGCACCCCAGGAACGAGCACTGATCAGGATCAGCAGGGGAGAGGGTCTTGCCCTGGCCCGCGCGCTGCACGCCGCGCAGGCCACCCGGAGCGCCCGCAAGGATGGCGCGGCCGTCCGGGTACAGCTCGACCCGGCCGAGGTCGCCTGACGGCTAGAATGGTAGGCGGCAGCACCCCGGGAGGAAGGTGCTCCGCTGTATGTGTTCGGGAGGAATTTCGTGAGCGTCAAGCCGATCCGTCTCTTCGGTGACCCGGTGCTGCGTACGCCGGCCGAGCCGGTCCGCGACTTCGACGCCGAGCTGCGCAGGCTGGTCAAGGACCTCACCGAAACCATGCTGGACGCACCCGGGGCCGGTCTCGCCGCGCCCCAGATCGGGGTGGGCCTGCGCGTCTTCACCTATCACGTGGACGACAACGAGCCCGGGCACCTGATCAACCCCTCGCTCGACCTGTCGGAAGACACCGATGAAGACGACGAGGGCTGCCTGTCGTTCCCCGGCCTGGTCTATCCGGTGCCGCGCGCGTGGGGCGTGGTGGCCAAGGGTTTCAACATGTACGGGGACCCGGTCACGATCGAGGGCACCGAGCTGCTGGCTCGCTGCATCCAGCACGAGACCGACCACCTGGACGGCATCTTGTTCATCGACAGGATGGATACCGCCCAGCGCAAGGCGGCGATGAAGGCGATCCGCGAGGCGGAATGGTGGGGCGACCCCATCCCGCAGGTGCGGATTTCCCCGCACCAGACGCTGGGTCAGGCCCTCTGACATGCTCCTAAGGTGGCGTGAGCGCTGATGCGGCTGGTATTCGCGGGGACGCCGCAGACGGCGGTCCCGGCGCTTGAAGCGCTGCTGGCCTCCTCCCGCCACGACGTTGTCGCGGTCGTGACCCGGCCCGATGCCCCGGCGGGCCGCGGCCGCAAGGTCGAGCCGAGCCCGGTGGCCCGGCGGGCCGCGGCGGCGGGCCTGGAGGTGCTCACCCCGGCCCGGGCCCGGGATCCGCAGTTCCTGGACCGGCTGCGGGAGATCGCCCCGGACTGCTGCCCGGTCGTCGCCTACGGCGCGCTGCTGCCGCAGGCCGCGCTGGACATACCGCCGCGGGGCTGGGTCAACCTGCACTTTTCCCTGCTGCCCGCCTGGCGGGGGGCCGCGCCGGTCCACCACGCCATCCTGCACGGCGACGACGTGACCGGCGCCACCACGTTCCTGCTCGTGGCCGCGATGGACGCCGGCCCGGTGTACGGGGTGCTGACCGAGCCGGTGCACCCCGACGACACCACCGGCTCGCTGCTGGAGCGGCTGTCGCACTCGGGCGCAGAGCTGCTCGTCGCGACGCTCGACGGGATCGAGGCCGGGACGGTCCGGGCCATCCCGCAGCCGGCCGAGGGTATTAGCTTCGCCCCGAAGATCACCCCGGCCGACGCGCGGGTGGACTGGAAGCTGCCCGCCCACGTGGTCGACCGGCAGATCCGGGCGTGTACTCCCGATCCGGGNNCAGCGCCAGGCGGTATTCGCCGGCACCGGCTCGCGCCCGGTGCGTCTTGGCGAGGTCCAGGCCGAGGGCAAGCGCCAGATGACCGCATCCGACTGGGCCCGCGGCCTTCGCGCCGACGGCCCCGTGCGGCTCGCCTGACATGGCCGAGCAGACACCCCGCTCGCGCCCCTCCCGTTCCGGCCCGCCCCGCGGCAGGCAACCCCGGGCCGGCCAGCCCCGCACCGCCGATCCGCGCTCCGGCCGGCCGCGCGCCGATCCGTCCCGGCGCGCGGCCTACGACGTGCTGCGCGCGGTCGACGACCGCGACGCCTACGCCAACCTGCTGCT
>PMOU01000269.1:8112-8257 GCA_003161205.1 Actinomycetota bacterium
GTTGACCTGGCCAAGGACGTGTGCGGCCCGCGGCCCTCCGGCTTCGTCAACGCCGTGCTGCGCCGGGTGTCCACCCGGGACCTGCAGGCCTGGATCGACATCGTCGTCCCGGACCGGTCGACGGACCCGACCGGGTATCTCGCCG
>PMOU01000035.1 GCA_003161205.1 Actinomycetota bacterium
ATCAACGGCCGCGACCACATGCGCGAAGCCAACGGCATCGTCGGCAACATGAACGAGACCGAAGCCGCCTGGCTCTGCGAGAAGGTCACCCCCACCTACGTCATCCCCATGCACTACGACGCCATCGCCAGCAACACCGGCGACCCCGGTCACTTCACCGCCCTGGTCCACTCCTCCGCCGCCGCCACCGTCCTGGTCCCCCCGCGCGCCCGCGCCATCACCCTCGCCCTGCCCTAACGCAGCCCGGCCTCGCCCACCCGCCCGGCTCCAGGGCGCCGTCCACAGCAGCCCCTCCGGGCAGCTTTTGACATGTCGAGGCCAGCGGGCCGCGTTCCGCTATCGGGCTGGGGCGGGTCGCAGGTGAGGGTCACGCCCGCCGATTGCGCCTACGTGCGTTGCCGGAAACGTGGATATCACTGATGTAATTCCAAGTTCTGCTCCTAAATGGGACATGCGGCGACCGTCGCGGGCCGCCTACGGGTTCAGGCGAGCCATCTGTCTTGCCGGCGATGGCACCTACCGCGATTAGCGGGCAATTACTGTGAGCCAGTGGCCGAATCGGACGGCGCCGCTCATGCGGATGCCAGAAGCAGCCTGCCGCTGCCGGGCGATAGTGGGGCCAGCGGCGTAGCCAGCCCCGGTTACCGCTGCTACCTGGCCTCGCAGGTGTTGTCCATCGTCGGCACGATGATGAGCTACACCGCGCTGTTCTGGCTCGCGCTGCACATCAGGTACGGCGGCGCCCCGGCCCTGGCCGCCGTCGACGCGGCCCTGTGCCTGCCGATGCTGCTGTTCAGCCGCCGGGCCGGGACCATCGTGGCCCGGCACCGGGCGGCCCGGGTCGCGATGATCACCCAGACCCTGCAGGCCGCCGGGGCGCTGGCCATCGGCCTGCCGCTGCTCGCCGGCTGGATGACGATCTGGTACCTGGTGCCGCTCTCCTTCGCGGTCGGCTGCGTGCAGTGCGTGGACCTCCCCGCCCGCCAGACGTTCATGCTGGACCTGGTCGGGACGGCCGAGCTGCGCCGCGGCAGTTCCCTGTTCGCCACGGTCACCGGCCTGGCCAAGATCGCCGGCCCGGGCGTAGCCGGAATCATCATCGCCGTCAGCGGCGAGACTGTGGTGTTCTTCATCGACGCCGCCACGTTCCTCGGCGTGATCGCGGTCCTGGCCTGGCTGTCCAGGCGAGTGCAGTTGGCGGCGCCGCCCGACCGCGAAGCGACGCGGGCCAGGCGCCTGCGCTGGCTGCTTGACCTGCCGCCCGGGGTCCAGGCCGCCGCCGTGCTCGGGCTGCTCGTCGGCGGCTTCGGGCTCCAGTTCGCGGTCACGAATCCGCTGATGGCCAGCAAGGTCTTCCACCTGGGTTCGGTCGGCTTCGGGCTGTTCGGCACGTTCATGGCGGTCGGCGGGATCGCCGGGAATTACTACTCCTCCCGGCGCCAGGATCCCGGTCCTGTGGAGTTCGCGGCCTGGTCCCTCGTCTTCGGCGTCGCGGAATGCCTGGCCGCGGTGATGCCCGTGGCGTGGGCCTACGATCTGGTCATGGTGGTGCTCGGCGCGGCCACCCAGCTCTTCGCGGCCAGCGCCACCGTCTACGTCATGCAGGCCACGCCGGCCGCCCAGCGCGGGCACGCCCTGTCCGCCTACAACGCGGCCTTCATCGGCTTCGTGCCGGCCGGCGCGTTCCTCGTCGCCGCGATCGCCGCCACCGCCGGGACCCGCTGGGCGCTGATCGGCCCCGGCATGGCCATCGTGACCTGCGCCGCCGTCCTCACCGGGCGCGCCACACGCATCGCTCGCACCGCCACCGCGGCCCGCTAGGCCCCACCCTCCGGGTCGCCGAACAGCGCGACCGGATTCTCCCAGCACACCGCGCGCAGCCACGCGTCGCCGAAACCCAGCCGGGCCAGCCCCGCGATCTGCCGGGCGTAGGGGTAGGGGATGTTCGGGAAATCACTGCCCAGCAGGATCTTGCCGGCCAGCCCCAGCTCGCGCGCCAGCGGCCGCCCGGCCGCCGGGAACGGGGCCAGCTTGTCGAAGAACTCGGTGAAGATCATCGTGGTGTCCAGGGCGACCCGCTCGTAGTCCGCGGCCAGCCGCAGGAACGCCTCGTAATCCGGTGCGCCCATGTGCGCGATGATGGCGGCCAGCCCCCGGTGCCGCGCCAGCAGCGCGCCGAACGGCCCGGGCCCGGTGTGCTCGGTCCCCACCGGCGCGTGCCCGGCGTGCACCACCACCGGCACCCCGGCCTCGGCCAGCAGTCCCCACACCGGATCAAGCAACGGGTCGTCCGGCGGGAAGCCACCGACCTGCAGGTGAATCTTGAAGATGCGCGCCCCCGCGTCCAGCGCCTGGCGCACGTACGCCGTGACCCCGGGCTCGGGGTAGAACGTCGCCGACGGCAGGCACCCCGGTGTGGCGTGCCCGAACGCCAGCGTCCAGTCGTTCAGGTCGGCGGCCATGCCCGGCCGGTGGGCGTAGGCCAGCGCGCTGAACATCCGCACGCCGATGGCTCCCAGGTGCGCCACCCGTTCCTCGTCGCTCCACTTGTACCGGATCGGCCAGCTCACGCCGACCAGCGGGCCAGCCGCGTCGAAGTACTCCCAGACCCGGCGCAGCATCCGCGGCGGCAGGAAGTGGGTGTGAACATCGGCCAGCCCCGGCAGTCCGAGTGCCTGCCAGAACGCCGGGATGTCCGCATCCTCCTCCGGCATCAGTACATCGTCCATGCCCCGATTCAACCCGAAATCCCGCCCGGATTTGCCGTCGGCACCCGGACCAGCAGCGTTCCCGGCTCGACGGTCACGGCGAGCTGACGCGTGCGGCCCATGACCTCGCCGTCGATTTCCCACAGATGCGCCCGGTCAACCTCGACGCTCAGCTCGGTGAAGGTGCGGCGTATCACCCGGGCGGTCGCACCGGGACGGCGGCGCAGCACGTGCCCCGCCACCACCAGCCAGCCCGCCAGACTCCGTGCGGTGAGGATCACCACGTCCAGCCGCCCGTCATCGGGCCGAGCGTCCGGCAGCAGCGGCAGCCCGCCCTGGAGCGTCCCCACGTTGCCGACGATGACGACGCTGGCCCGCCGCTGCAGCGCCGGGCCGGAATCGGTTCGCAGGCTCACCCGCATCGGCCGGTCCCACAGGTGCCGGAGCGCGGACGCCACATAGGCACCCCAGCCGAACCGTTTCTTGACGGGCTCGCTGGCGCCGTCCAGCATCTTGGCGTCCAGACCGAGCCCGGCCATGGTCAGGAACGGGTGGCCGTTCGCGACGCCGACATCGAGCTGCCGGTTGCCGCCGGTGAGCGCGACCGTCAGGGCGCGGCCGAGATCGATCGGCAGGCCGAGATTGCGAGCGAAGAGGTTGCCCGTGCCGAGCGGGATGATGGCGAGCGGGATTCCGGTGGCGGCCAGGCCTGCCGCGGCTGCGGTTACGGTGCCATCGCCGCCGCAGGCCAGGACCAGCTCGGCTCCGGCCTTGGCCGCCGTCCGGGCCTGCCCTTCGCCTGGATCATCGCGCGTTGTTTCCAGCCACGTCGGCTCGCTCCACCCATGTTCGGTCATCGCGGCCCGGACCGCGGCCCTGAACGTCTCCGGGTCGGCGAGTTTTGACGGGTTTACCACCACCGCCGCGCGGCTCACCGGCGGCCGGCCCGGGATCGGTCCGTCATGGCCAGCGGTGGTGGCAGGGGCATGGCGTGCAGCTTATCGACAGAGCGCGGCGGCGCGTCCGCGCCGAGCTCGGCCACAGCGGCGCCGACCAGCCCGAGGACTCAGGTCGGCCGTCAAGCTAGCGCAGCCGGGGCAGTGCCTTGATGACCCGCCGCCGGCTGCGTTGCGCCAGTACTCTCGCCAGGCTCCTGCTGTCCACATCGCGCACGGTCTCCTCGGTGGTCTGACCGCCTGCACCGCCGGCGATGAAGGCTCCGAGGATGGCGAGGGCGGCCGCGTCAACCGGGATAAGGGGCTTCGCGGGCCGGGGAGCCGGCTCCGTCGCTGACATCTCCGCCGGGAACTGGCCGAGCGTCGAGATGTCGCCGACGATGTTCACGCCGAGCGCGATGATGTTCTCGGCCATCTCGGCGCTAATCTCCGCCGCGCGGGCGAGCGCCCACGCGGGAGTCGTGATTCTCGGCTCGTCCGGTGCCGGCTGCCGGGCGGTCTTCATTCGCTCGACCGCGCCGTACCTCATAAACCTGGCGTAGCTGCGGTCCGGCCATGGCCGGCGGCTGAACTCCTCGTTGAGCTGCCGGACCAGCTCAGCTTCCGCGACGGTGAGGGACCGGTTCGTCCTTGCTTCCTCCAGAGCCAGAAACCCCTCCGGCAACCCAAGCATCAATTCGAACGCGCGCAGGAGCATGAGCGGGTCAGATTCGTCCACCACGACAGTGGTGAGGTTCTGCACCCCGACGACGGACGCCCAGCGGGCCACGAGCGCGTCATGCCGGTGGCGGCGCCAGAAACCGGGAGTGGGCGTCCGCGGCGGCCGGCTGAGGATCCCGTCGAGCCATTCCAGGTACGGGAAGTCGTAGCCATTTTGAAGATATTGCTGCCATTGCGAAGGCAGTATCCGGGTCAGGGAGCGCAGCGTTACCACGACATGGACGTCAGAGCCGCCCAGATCCTCGACGACGCGGCGGACGGATTCGTCGTCCGCCTCGGCGAAGAACTCACTGCTCAAGAAGACGTGCTGGTGACCCGCTGCCTGGATATCGCGGACCAGCCGGTCCCAGTAGGCCATTTTGGGGCTCGGTTCGCCGCGCAACGCCGGCTGGCCGGTGACCGCGAGGATGGGCCAGAGCGGCTGTCTGCCCTGGCCCGGGTAGACCACGCCCTGGGTGGCCAGCCGCTCCCGGGCCAGATGGAAGGCGCCCTGGACGGCGGTGCTGCCCGTCTTATGCGGGCCGATATGCAGGAGGCGAGTGCCCCCCCGCAATTGCACACACTGGTCCGCAACCACAGCTCTCCCTGCTTGCTTGCGGCCCCGCCATTGGGAGTATAGGGAAAAGGACGGGACTTGGAGGATGATCGGCGATGCCTGAGCGGTCGTGTCGCGCTGGCCCCCCGCAGCGAGCGGACCTGGGCAGCCATAAAGGACTCCGCGCGGTGAGGATCACCACGTCCAGCCGCCCGTCATCGGGCTGAGCGTCAGGCAGCAGCGGCAGCCCGCCCCGGAGCGTCCGCACGTTGCCGACGCATGACGTGGCTTACCGGCAGAGCGCGGCGGCGAAGCGTTCCTTGACCGTCGCCGCGGTCTGGTCCGCGGGCGCGTTCCAGATGTCGGCGTTGAAGATCTCGACCTCGACATAACCGTCGTAACCGGCCGCGGTCACGCTGGCCGAAACGGGCCCGAAATCGATGACGCCGTCACCGAGGTGACCACGGCCGAGCAGCGCGTCCGGCGGCAGCGGAAGCACCCAGTCACCGAGCTGGTAGCCGGCGATCCGCGGGCCGGCCCGGGCGATCTCGTCCAGCAGCCGGGCGTCCCACCAGACGTTATAGGTGTCCACCACCACGCCCACGGCGTCCGCGGGGAACGTCATGGCCAGGTCGACCGCCTCGCCAAGTCCGCTGATCACGCACCGGTCGGCGCAGAACATCGGGTGCAGCGCCTCGATCCCGAGCCGGACACCTAGCCGCTGCGCCTCGGGCACGAGCTCGCCGATCGCGTCCGCGATCAGCCGCCGGGCCAGGCCCAGGTCCCGCTGGCCAGGGACCAGCCCGCCGCACACCAGGACCAGCGTGTCCGCGCCGAGCTCGGCTGCCTCGGTGATCGCCGCCCGGTTGTCCGCCAGC
>PMOU01000357.1 GCA_003161205.1 Actinomycetota bacterium
GGCATCGCCAACCGCACCGACTTCGACCTGAGGACCCACCAGGCTGCGTCCGGGCAGGACATGACCTACCTGGACCAGGAGTCGGGGGAGCGGTTCATCCCGTTCGTCATCGAGCCCGCGGCCGGCGTGGACCGGGGCGCGCTGGTGTTCCTGCTGGACGCCTACGCCGAGGATGAGGCTCCCGACGCCAAGGGCAAGATGGAGAAGCGGACGGTGCTGCGGCTGGACCCGCGGCTCGCGCCGGTCAAGGCGGCGGTGCTCCCGCTGTCCCGCAACGCCGACCTGTCGCCCAAAGCCCGCGACCTGGCCGCGGCGCTGCGCAAGCACTGGAACACCGACTTCGATGACGCCAGCGCGATCGGCCGCCGCTACCGGCGCCAGGACGAGATCGGCACCCCGTACTGCGTCACCGTCGACTTCGACACGCTGGAGGATCAGGCCGTCACCGTCCGGGACCGGGACACGATGAAGCAGGAACGGGTCGGCCTGGACAGCGTCGTAACCTACCTCGCCGAGCGCCTCGGCGCCTGCTGACCGCCACCCCGACCCGGGGCCCCTAGGGTGCAGAGCTAGGGTGCAGAGCGCAGCGCGTCCAGGATCGCGTCAAGGACGGCCCCGGCCTCCCAGGCGGTCCCGTCGGCGTGCGGCGAGTGCCGGTAGATCTCGGCTGCGGCCTGGTGGAAGCCCGTGGGCAGCCCCGCCGCGCCCATGGTCACGGCGATTTCCTCCATCTCCGCGTCCCAGCGCCAGCCCTTGCTGACCGCGGACCCGGCCGCGCGGGCCGAGCGTTCCTCCAGGCCGGGCTGGGAGATGCCCCACTCGGCCAGCAGCACGTCCTCCACGCCCTGCGCCCGGGCCAGTGCCCGCGCCGTCAGCAGCAGCGCCGCCGACCCCTTGGTAAACGACGCGTACGCCATCTTCACCGCCGACGCGGCCCCGACAGCCCCAACGGCCCCAACGGCNNCGGCTCCGCCCTGACCACCAAGGTCGATCACCCGCGCGTCGGCCGGACTGCGCTCGAACAGCTCGCCCACCTCGGTGGCTCGCGGGCCGGACAGGTAAAGGCGGATAAACCCCGGTGCCACCGGGGGAGTGCCGATGATCCCGCCGTCCACGTAGCCGGCCCCGCCGCCCGCCACGATCCCGGCGACCTCGCCCGCGGTGGCGGGTGAGATCGCGTTGGCGTCCACGTACACTCCGCCGAACCCACTTCCGGCCACCTGCCGCGCGGTATCGAGCGCGGCTTGCGGCGGGCACACCGACATGATCACCTGGGCCCGCCCGACCAGCTCAGCCAGGTCTACGCCGGTCAGCCCGGCCGCCTCGGCCCGCGCCGCGCTGGCCGGGCCGCGTCCCTCCGGCACCCACAGCACCTGGTGCCCGGCCGCGGTCAGGCACTGCCCGACCGCCGCGCCCATTTCACCGGGATGAAGCAGTCCGATCGTCCGCTCGCTCACACGGTGAGCGTAATACCTGCGCGCTGGCGGCCCGTCAGCAGATTCCGCCTAGGGCGGCCGTATCAGCAGCCGCACCGGCCCGTCCCGAGGCAGGCCGCACCAGCCGGACGCGAGGTTACTGCCATCGCGCGCCTAGGACAGAACGTTCGCCTCTCCGTTAAGCTCCCGCCGACGGTAGAGTCCGGAGTGAATATATGACGTCGCGCGCTGCGAGGAGCAGGAAGTGCCGAAGCTCGTTTATGACTTTACTGAAGGCAACAAAGATCTCAAGGACCTCCTGGGTGGCAAGGGGGCCAACCTAGCCGAGATGACCAATCTGGGCCTCCCGGTACCGCCCGGATTCATCATCACGACCGAGGCGTGCCGGTACTACCTGGAGCAAGGCACCACCCCCGCGGGCCTGGACGAGGAAATAACCGCCCACCTGGATCAGCTGGAGGCGGCGATGGGCCGCAAGCTCGGCGATCCGGTCGACCCGCTGCTGGTCAGCGTCAGGTCCGGGGCGAAGTTCTCCATGCCGGGCATGATGGAGACCGTGCTGAACATCGGCCTGTCCGACGAGTCGGTCCAGGGCCTGGCCAAGCAGGCCGGGGGGAACGAGCGGTTCGCCTGGGACTCCTACCGGCGGCTGATCCAGATGTTCGGCAAGACGGTGCTCGACATCGAGGGCGAGCACTTCGAGCACGCCATCGACGACGCCAAGAAGGCCAAGGGCGTCACCAACGACCTCGAGCTGGACGCGAACGACCTGCAGAACCTCGTCGCGGCGTTCAAGGACATCGTCAGGACGCACGCGGACATGGAGTTCCCGCAGGACCCCAG
Source organism: Actinomycetota bacterium (assembly GCA_003161205.1). The sequence goes on from PMOU01000357.1 coordinate 2,280, forward strand.
GGAGCAGATGGACCTGGCCATCAAGGCCGTGTTCAACTCATGGAACGCTGACCGCGCCATCTTGTACCGGCGTCAGGAGCGGATCCCCACGGACCTGGGCACCGCGGTCAACGTGGTCACGATGGTCTTCGGCAACCTGGGCCTGGACTCGGGCACCGGGGTGGCATTCACCCGGGACCCGGGCACCGGCGCCCAGGGCGTCTACGGTGACTACCTGCAGAACGCCCAGGGCGAAGACGTCGTGGCCGGTATCAGGAACACCGTCCCGCTGCAGGACCTGGAAGGCATCGACAAGGCCTCCTACGACCAGCTGATGACGATCATGCGGACGCTGGAGAACCACTACCGCGACCTGTGCGAGATCGAGTTCACCGTCGAGCGCGGCAAACTGTGGATGCTGCAGACCCGGGTGGGC
>PMOU01000532.1:0-1437 GCA_003161205.1 Actinomycetota bacterium
GCCCGCGCGGAGGTGTCCAGCGGCCCGGCCGGCGTCGCGTCCGCGAGCGGCGCGCGTTCGCTGCCGGCCAGTCGTACCAACGATTCATCAGGCATTCTCTGCTCCCGCTTGGCTTAAAAGGACGAGCCACCGCCCGTTCCGGATAATTCTTTCATCCCGAACGGGCAGTAGCGGCAGCATCCTGGAATACTCCAGACGCCGCCATTGGCGTGGTTCCCGGGGGCAAATGTACCGGATTGTGCAAAGTCATATCCTGGCCTGGCTAGAAAAAGGCGTGCACCAAATCGGTCACCCGGTCCTCGTCGTTCACGACCGGGATGATCCGCCACTTGTCGAACGTGGTGCACGGGTGCGAGATGCCCAGGCCCACCAGGTCACCCGGCGCGAGCACGGCGCCCCGGCCGAGCCGCAGGTAGGCGTGCTGGTCGTTGAGCTCGCTGATGTGCGAGCCGGAAAGATCGCCCCCGGTCCCCAGCCCGGCCCCGCCGGGCCGGACGGCCCGCAGCGGCACCGGCAGGCCCGAGTCGGATCCGGCGTCCCGGCGGCCCGCGCCGAGCAGGGCCAGGCCCGCCTCGGGGCAGGACAGGACCTGCGCCCACAGCTCGAGCGCGGGACGCAGCACCGGCGCGTCCGCCGATCCTCGCGTGGCGGGGGAGACGGCGCGGTAGAGGCCGTGATCGTGGGTGAGATAAGCGCCGCTGCGCAGCACCGCCGTGACCGGGTTGGTGCCGCCCGCGGTCAGCTCCCGGGCGACCACGTCGAAGAACGCGCTGCCGCCGGCCGTGACGATGAACTCCTCCTCGCCGTCCTCCCGGTGACCGGCGCCCAATGTGTCAGCCAGCGTGTCGGCCAGGGTCCGGAGCCGCCGGCAGAAGGCCGCGACCTCCTGGACCGCCTGCCCGGAACCGCGTTCGCCGGTCCCGGCGCCGATGCCGCCCTCGTACCCGGCCACGCCGGCCAGCCGGAGGGTGCCGGTCGCGCTCGCCGCGGCCGCCACGGCGAGCGCCTGGGCGTCGGTCCGGCAGCCGGTGCGGCCGCCGGCGTGGCCGATTTCCACCAGGACACCGAGCCTGCGGCCGGCCGGGTACCGGGTCAGCACCCGNNGCTCGCCGGCCAGCCAGGCGATGCCCGCCTCGTCCACGAGCTCGTTGGCCAGCAGCAGCCGGCCGAAGCCGAAGGCCCGGTAGGTTCGCAGCTGCCCGATGGTGGCCACGGTGATGCCCCAGGCGCCGTGGGCGAGCTGGCGCGCGGCGAGTTCGGGGGACATCGCGGTCTTGCCGTGCGGGGCCAGCGCGACGCCCGCTCTGGCGCAGTAGGCGGCCATCGCCGCCAGGTTGCCCGCCAGCGCCGTCTCGCGCAGCGTGAGCAGCGGGTAAGTGAAACCCGCCTGGTGCAGGAGCGGCCGCGCCGCAGCCAGGCCAGCACCCGACAGGCCAG
>PMOU01000532.1:1515-2939 GCA_003161205.1 Actinomycetota bacterium
TCAGATATAGCAGAATTTCACCACGGCCGCACACCGCCGGCCCGCGGCCGTTAAGCCGCGTTGCTGCCCTTAAGCCTCATGCTTTATGGAATGGTAAGAGCTTCTGAATTCCCGCTGGTTTCCCTTTTTCGGCGAGATCTCGGGTCATATCTCTGAGGTGTAACGGGGAGTGCCGCCCGCGCCGCCACGGCCGCCGTACCGGGAACCATGGGTGACCGATTCCGCACTACTTGTTGCGATTTAGCCGCGTTCTGGGTCATGATGAAGTCGAGTGGCCATCACGGACCGCGGACAATAGAGCCTGGACAGAAGGGTCACAGTGACAGCTGCTGGGCCGCGTGCCACGTTCCGCGATGTGTTCGCGGTAGGTGAATTCCGGGCCCTGTGGTTTTCCGAGATCCTGTCTGTCACCGGCGACCGTCTCGCCCTGGTCGCCCTGACCCTGCTGGTCTATGACCGGACCAGGTCGCCGCTGCTCGCGGCGGTGGTGTACGCGGCCGGGTACCTGCCGTGGGTGATCGGCGGCTTGTTCTTCGCCGACCTCGCGGACCGGCGGCCGCGACGCTCGGTCATGATCGCCTGCGATGCGATCCGTGCCGTCCTGGTCGCGGCCATGGTGGTGCCGCACACGCCCATCTGGGCTTTGGTGGTGCTGTTGTTCGCGACGTATATGTTCGCGCCGCCGTTCGAATCGGCGCGGGCCGCCATCACCCCGGACATCTTGCCGGGGGAGCGCTATGCCCTCGGCGCCGCGGTCTTCCAGACGACCTTCCTGGCAGGTCAGGTGGTCGGCGCGGCTGGCGGGGGAGTGGCGCTGGCCTTCATCAGCGTGCGCTCGCTGCTGGTCGTCGACGCCGGCACGTTCGCGCTCTCCGGCTTGTTAATCGGGCTGGGCATCCGGTCCAGGCCCGCCGCCGCCCGGCCGGAGACCGCCGGGCCGTCCGCGCTGGCGCGCACGGTGAGCGGATTCCGGCTGGTGTTCGGCGACCCGGCGCTGCGTACCCTGCTGCTCTTCGGCTGGCTGGTGGCCTTTTACACGATTCCCGAGGGCATCGCCGCCCCGTATGCGGCACAACTCGGCGGCGGGTCCATCGCGATCGGACTTGTGCTCGCGTCCACGGTGTTCAGCACGACGATCGCGACGCCGTTGTTCACCCGGTTTGTCCGCCCGCGCAGGCGGATCGACCTGATGGGACCGCTCGCGGTGCTCACCTGCGCGGCGCTGGTCCTGACGGCCCTCCGCCCGGGTCTGGCCGTGTCCCTGGTGATCTTCTCGGTGTCGGCCGCGTTCGGCGTCTACCAGATCGCGGCCAACACCGCCTTCGTGGCCCGGGTGCCGAACGAACGGCGGTCTCAGGCCTTCGGCATCGCCAACATGGGCGTGATCGTGGGTCAGGGCGCCGCTTTTGTGGCGGCTGGTGCCG
>PMOU01000359.1 GCA_003161205.1 Actinomycetota bacterium
CTGCGGCGACGAGACCATGCCGTGGCGGTAGAGGCCTCTCTCATCATGCTGCACGCCGCGCTGTACCTGACGGTGGTGCTGTGGGTGCTCTCCCCGTTCAAGGCACACTCGCCTTCGTCGCCGTGCAGCAGGCGGTCTTCTCGCTGTACCTGGGCATCAGTTTCGCGCCCAACCACAAGGGGATGCCGATCATCGAAGCCGCAACGGCGGCCGGCTTCGCCCGCCGCCAGGTGATCACTGCCCGGAATATCAGCGGCGGCCCGTTTACCACCTTCATGCTCGGCGGCCTTAACCGCCAGATCGAGCACCACCTATTCCCCTCGATGCCCCGGCCCAACCTGCGACGGGTCCAGGGCCTCGTCAGGAACTTCTGCGCAGCGACCGATCTCGGCTACCGCGAAGAAAGCTTCGCCGGGTCATTCCGCCAGATCATCCATCACCTCAGCGACGCCGGAGCAGCCGCTAGCCGACGTCCCGACTGATAATCGCGATCTGACCGGGAAGGCGGTGATCGGCATGCCCGATATCCGGCTCGATGCCGGCGACGCGGCCGAGCTCGCCGAGCTGCTGCAATTCCTCAGCGGGTGGCTGGCCCGCGATCCCGGCCGCCTGGGCACCTCGCTGGAAGAGTTCACCGGCAGCTCCGCATACAACGCCGGGCAGCTGCGCCAGGATCTCGACCGGTTCAGCTTCCTGCTCGGCGGGGATGACGGCGAATCCCTGTTCGGCCCCGACGCGGCAGGATGAGGCTCCCAATGACCACGACCAGCCCGCTGCGCAGGCCCAAGAGCCCCGAAGGAGGCGGCTTCGCCACCGCTCATTTCCCGGCACGCCGCGCAAGATACGGGGCCGCCCCTCCGGCCCCAAGGGTGCGTCGCATCGCGCTGCGCTCGACAGCCTTGCGGGCTGCCCTTGACCCCGGAGACCACTACGCCCCTGGGGCCAGGAAGACCGGGCAGGCCCAGACCTGCCCACGCGATGCGCGCGGCGCGCAACCCCGCCGCGGCCGGGCACCCGGACGCCGGGGAAACCCAGGCCTTTCGGCGGTTCGGACGGATGTTTTGGTGATCGCGGTCAGCAAGATCGCGGCGAACGCGGTCCGGTACGGGTCGTCGGCGGCGCGGCTGCTGCTGGTCGCCGGCGGCGCGGCGCAGGCTGAGGTCCGCGACAGCGGCGGCAGCACGGTGATGTTGCGGCTGAGCCTGCCTGCGCGGCGCCGCGCGGGCGGGCCGCGGTAACCGGGGCAGGACGCGCGGCTGCCGGGGTACCGGCAGGACGGGACTTCCGCTGGAACGGGGCGTAACATTCCAATTGGAAGCTGAGATAGCCGCCGGGTCCAGACCTCGCCTTGCTGCCGGAGCAGGAGGCGCCATGGCTACTGACGGCCTGAGCACCCGTGAATACGGCGGTCACCTCGTCGTCGGGCTGCACGGGGAGGTTGACATCGTAAATGGGGCGAGCGTGATAGCAGCGCTCGCGGCGGCCGCGGCGCGTGACCCGCGGATCATCGTCGATCTGTCCGCCCTGGAGTTCATCGACTGCTCCGTCCTGGGCGGGCTGGGCCGGGTCCGGGCGCAGGCCTGGCAGGCCGGCGGTGACCTGCTACTCGCCGCGCCGCGCGGGCGGGTGCGGCGCATCCTGACCCTGACCGGCCTGATCGATGTCTTCGCCGTCCACGCCAGCGTGGACGAGGCCGTGCGGGCCGCCGGATGGTCCCGCCTGGCGGTAACCGCCGAGTAACCGGCGCCGGGTTCCGGCCGGTGATGAACCGTGAGCGTTACCGGTGGCGGGCGGGCAGGGTAAGTGCGACGGGGACCCGGCACCGGCGGCTCCGGGCGCATGGTGGCCGCGCCGGGGCGGTCTGCGGGGTACAGGTACATGCCCCTCATAGCTGGCCAGCAGTGGTAGACGGCGCCCTTGGGCGTCCCAGTCGTCCCTGAGGTCTAGTTGATGGAGATCGGCTCGTCCTCGTCGCCGAGTTCGCTCGGCACGGGCTCCGCCGAGCCGTCGGCCGGGAATGCCTCGTAAGGGTCCTCGGGGGCGCCGGTGTCGTCGATGCGGACGGCACCCTCGACTCGCGCGCCTTCGGCAAGTGTTCGAGCTCATGGTCGGCGAACAGGAACCGGGCTCCCGAATGCCCCAGGATGAAGCCGATGTCCTGAGCGTTCAACCGGTAATTCAGTGCCACCAGCACGCCGCCGGCGGGCCGGCACCTCGTAGGGCGCTTCCAGCAGCGCCGGGATGTTGGCAGATGAACGCTACCCGGTCACCCTTCCGCAGGCCCGCTGCCCGCAGCGCCGAGGCGAGCCGGTTCCCTCGCTCACCGAACCGGACAGGGAGCAACAGGCTCGGAAAGCGCGTTAAGGGCCGTCCCTCACAAGTCGGAACTCGGCTCCCGCGACCGCAGGTCGGACGCTCATGCCGTATTCGATCGTGGGACGTTGAGGATGATCCCAAGTATTGGCTGCTGGCCAGTCCCCGGCTTCGAGGGAGACTTCGCGCCTAATACATGCCGAACTTGGCTCTGCCCACAGCGAATGGCCAGCCCAGAACCACTTCGATTGTCCGTTTACAAGACGGCATGTACGCCGGAGAGCATAGCGCCGGGAAAGTCGCTGAGACGGGGCAGGGCGCAGGCGCCAGGTCACCACCGGTCCGCTGCCCCGGCGCACGACACGGACCCGCCGCCGGCCCTCATCATCATCGATCTCACGCACCCGCAGCCGTTCTGTCACCGGCCCAGTCCCGGTGACCAGCACCCGCGGCGGAAGCCCGACCGGGCCAACCCAGTCTGCTACGGGACTAGCTCGTCAGGGCCCGCGAGGCGGCACGGCGGTAGTCTTCTACCAGGCCAGGCAGCACCCGGAGAATTACAAGCGTGCCGCGTGCAGGGGCAGACTCGATCCCGGTCACCTCGCACATCGCGGCGGCATGCTCCCGGCCTGCGACAACCAAGGCGCCGATCTCTATCTGGCTGGGATCGCGGGCCTCATCCAAGAGAGCCCAGATCTCGCCGCTACCGTCATCGTCGTTGAGGTCAGCGGTGATGTCCACGACGTAAGGCATCTCATCCCGCCTCTCTCTGGTCGTCAGCTACTTCATGATACTCCGGGTTCAGGATCGGGGCCCCCAGGGCTGCTAGCAGGCGGGATAGCTCCTCCTCGTTGGCTTGCTGAAGGCGGACAGTGAAGTGAGGACTCCTGAACGTCGGGAGTAGCTGGAACTCTTCAAGGTAGGAAGCTTGCAGGCGATGGATAACGCTAAACCTGCTGAACCGATCACGGAGTAGCTGGTCAAGCGGCATGCCAAGGACCGCAAACACTGAGATACCAAGCAGCGGCACCCACTCCAGTGCCCAGAACTCCGCCGTCCGGGCTGCATCCTGGCCAAGAGTGCCGGTAGTGTCGGGGCCCCCGCGGATGACCAGTACGTCCCCGCCAGGCGGGTCTTCTGGGCGCAGGCGAGTAGCGATATCCCTCCGCTCACGCATCGATCCCCTCGCCTTCGAGTGCTCGCGCGGAGCTGCTAGTACTACAACAGCGGGCCGTGATCGGCGTGTCTGCGTGATGTGACGGTCGCGGCAGGCCAGGCTTGGGGCATGCTAACTGTCGTGGTGGATGACGCGCGGGTGCGAGCCGATGCCGGGCATGCCGCGTGGAGCGAGTCGTTCAATGAGATGTTCGCGCAGGCGGCGGGCGTGTTCGCGAACGCGGCGGTGCGCAGGCACGGGCGGGCGTACCTGCTGGGGCTGCTGTCGCACGCGGAACGGAAGAATTCCTGGTCGCTGGCGGAGTTCGCCGGCGACGTGTCGCCGGACGGGATGCAGCGGCTGCTGAACTTCTCGCCGTGGGATCACGATGCCTGCCGCGACGCGGTGCGCCGGTACGTGACGCGGAACCTGGGCGATCCCGGTGCGGTGCTGGCGGTGGATGAGACGGGGTTCCTGAAGAAGGGCCGGATGTCGGCGGGGGTGGCCCGGATGTATACCGGGACGGCGGGGCGGGTGGAGAACTGCCAGGTCGGGGTGTTCCTGGCGTACGCGGCGNNGACCGGGACCGGTGCCGGGCTGCGGGGATCGGCGATGAGGTGGCGTTCGCGACGAAACCGCAGCTGGCCCGGCAGATGATCGGGCGTGCCGTGCGTGCCGGGGTGCCGTTTTCCTGGGTGGCCGGGGACGAGGTGTACGGCGGCAACCCTGGGCTGCGCGAGTGGCTGGAGACCGAGGAGATCAGCTACGTGCTGGCGGTGGCCTGCGATGAGATGATCGCCACCGCGGCCGGCCCGCGCCGCGCGGACGCGCTGGCCGGCCTGGCGCCGCGGGACGCATGGCAGCGGATCAGCTGTGCCGNNGGGACCGCGGCTGTATGACTGGGCGCTGATCGGGACCGCCCGCGCGGACCGGTGGCTGCTGGCCCGCCGGTCGCTGCACCCGGGAGAGAAAGGCGACCTCGAGGTGGCGTACTTCCTGTGCTGCTCGCCCCGCCCGGTGACCCTGCCCGAGCTGGTGGCCGTCGCGGGCGCCAGGTGGGCAGTGGAGGACTGTTTCGCTGAGGCGAAGAACGAGACCGGCCTGGACCACTACCAGGTCCGCCGGTACCGCGCCTGGTACCGGCACATCACGCTGTCGATGCTCGCGCACGCGTTCCTGGCCGTGACCGCCCGCGCCGCCAGCCCGGAACCAGGCATGCCGGAACCGCCCCTGGCCTGCCGCGACGGCGGCGGCCCGCCTAAAAAGGGGACCTGATGCCTGTGGACAGCTTTTCGCGCCGCCCAGGACATACAGCCCGCCGCCCGTCATAACCGATGAAACAGGGCGCGAGCTGATCCCGCTCACCGCCGCCGGGGCCCGCCGCCTGTTCAACCTGCGCACCCGCGTCATCCGCCCAGACGCATTCCACGAGAACTGGTCAAACTGGAGACGCTACCGGCAGGCCGCCGCCCGGAAATCACATTACGCCCGCCGAAACCGAAATCACGGAACGCTGTTGTAGTACTACGCGGAAATGCAGTCAGCCGCCAGGCAGCTTCAGGCGGGNNGACGCATCGAGCAAGCAGTTCGAGGCGTCCTACACCCAGTTCAACACCGGGGCGACCAAGATGGTCCAGGGCCTGAACGGGATGGGCCAGTACCTGGATGCGGCCGTGAAGGCGTTCACTGAGACCGACACCCAGCTCGCTGCTTCGCTGAAGCAGTAGCCCCCAGGAGCAGATCTGCCTGGGGCGGTCTGCTGTTCGCGGGGGGGATATGGGCCGGTGCGGCAAAGGGGAAATGGTCATGCGGCTGACGATGACGGTGGTATCGCCGGCGAATGGGCAGCAGGCGGATGTCGTGATCGAGGCCGATCCCGAGACTGCAGTGGCGGAGATCGCGGTCGAGCTGGACCGCCTGATGCACGGCGAGGAGGCCGCAGCTGTCGGCGGGGCGCAGGTGCTCCGGTTTCCCCGGGCGCGGGCGGCAGCCAGCTACGCCGGTCCGGGCATCCCGGGTTACGGTCCAGGCAGCTACGGGGCAACGGCAGCAGGTTTGCCGACCCCTGCTGCCGGTCCTGCGGCCCCTGCGCTGTTCGTCGGCTACCACCAGGTGCCGGACGACATGCGCCTGGCCGANNGCCGAGATCCGCGTCACGGGCGGGCCCGTAGCGGGTACGCTGCACCGGCTCCCGTTGGGACAAGCTGACGTCGGCGGCCCGATCGCTGACGGTACTCACGCCGCTGAAGCGGCGGACATCGTGGTCGCTGACCCGGCGATCCCCCCGCTCGCGCTGCGAGTGCAGGTCGATCCGCGGAGCTGTCAGGTGGCCCCGTTCGACGGCGTGCCAATCCTGCTGGACCGGCGGCCGCTGGATGCGGCCGCGTACTGGCGGCCCGGACAGCAGGTTACCGTCGGCGATACGCTGCTGGACCTGGCGCCATATCAGCCGCCGGACGCCGCACTGCACCCCGCCGAAGACGGCGCTGGCCTGGAGTTCAACCGGCCGCCACGGCTCCTTGCGCCCGGGCGGGCGGCCAGGTTC
>PMOU01000240.1 GCA_003161205.1 Actinomycetota bacterium
GTCACGGCCCGGCACATCGCCATGTACCTCTGCCGCGAGCTCACCGATCTGTCCCTGCCGAAGATCGGCCAGCAGTTTGGCGGCCGCGACCACACCACCGTCATCAACGCGGACCGGATAATCCGGTCCCTGATGGCCGAACGCCGCTCGATCTACACCCAGGTCACCGAGCTCACTAATCGCATCAAACAGCAGGCCCGGGCGGGCTGATCAGGCCGCATCGCTATGCACACAGTTTGTGGACAACACTGTGGATGACATTCGGATAACCGGGGGACAACCAATGGCAAGCAGCAGCCGCACCGCCCGCCGACCACAGGCTGGCCTGCGCCGTCCCCCGGCCGGGTACCGGCTCTGTGGACGGGGAAACGGCTGCCTACCTGCGGAGATAAGAGTTCTCCCCAGTATCCACGGTGCCTATGACTATGACGAATATCTAAATAGGGAAAGAACAAAAACCACGTAGGTCCTGTGTGCCGCGGCGAGGTCCCAGCGATATGCCCGCGCCGGGCACGCTGAAACTCCAGTCTTTTTCCCGCGACCCGCACCCGTCTTCCCCGCAATCCACGAACCCACCCAAGGAGGCAGTTCCCGTGAAGCTCCAGGTTGAGCGTGATCATCTGGCGGAAGCCGTGGCCTGGACCGCGCGTGCCCTGCCCGCCCGCCCGACCGCCCCCGTGCTGGCCGGGATGCGCCTGCACGCCGGGGCCGAACTCACCCTCTCGACGTTCGACTACGAGGTCTCGGCGCAGGCCACCGTCCCGGTGATCACCGACGAAGAGGGCGCGGTGCTCGTCTCGGGGCGCCTGCTCGCGGAGATCGTCAGGTCGCTGCCGGCCCGCCCGGCCGACCTGGTCACCGACGGCACCCGGGCTACGCTCAAATGCGGCAGCGCGACCTTCACCCTGGTCCTGCTGCCCGAAGAGGAATACCCGACGCTGCCCGAGATGCCGCCGTTCGCCGGGTCGGTGGGCAGCGACGCGATGGCCTCGGCTATCAGCCAGGTGGCGATCGCGGCCGGCCGCGACGACACCCTGCCCGCCCTGACCGGCATCAGGATCGAGATCGCCGGCGACACGCTCACCCTTGTCGCCACCGACAGGTACCGGCTGGCCGTCCGCGAGCTGCGCTGGAACCCGGCGCGACCGGACCTGAATACCGCTGTGCTCGTCCCCGCCCGCGTGCTCGGCGAGACGGCGCGCGCCCTGACCTCGGGCGCCGAGGTGTCGGTATCGCTCGGCGGCGACAGCCTCATCGGCTTCGCCGGGGCCGGACGGCAGACCACCACCAGGCTGCTCAGCGGCGAATACCCGAAGTACCAGGCGCTGCTGCCGAGTGAGTTCAGCGCGACCGCGGAGCTCCCGGCGGCCCCGTTCGCCGAAGCGGTCAAACGGGTCGCGCTGGTCGCCGAGCGCAACACCCCGGTGCGCCTGGCCTTCAGCTCGGGCCAGCTCGTGCTCGAAGCAGGCGCGTCGGAAGAGGCACAGGCCACCGAGGTGCTCGAGGCCGCGTTCGACGGCGAGGACCTGCAGATCGCCTTCAATCCGCAGTACCTGCTCGACGGCCTCGGGGCGATCGACTCGGACACGGCCAGGATCTCATTCACCTCGCCGATCAAGCCGGCGGTCATCACGGGCAAGAGCGAACGCGAGCCCGACTACCGGTACGTGCTCATGCCGATCCGCTCGACCGGGTAGGGCCCGCGCGGCCTTACCCTCGGATCGTGCACCTCACCCGTCTGGCGCTGACCGACTTCCGGTCCTATCCCGAACTCGGCATCGAGCTCGGGCCCGGCGTGACCACGTTCAGCGGCCCCAACGGGGAAGGCAAAACGAACCTGGTCGAGGCGATCGGCTACCTGGCCACGCTGGGCAGCCACCGGGTGGCCACGGACGCGCCGCTGGTCCGGCACGGCGCCGAACGGGCCGTGCTCAGGGCGGCGGTGACCGGAGCCCAGGGCAGCGCGCTGGTCGAGATCGAGCTCAACCCGGGCCGCGCCAACCGGGTCAGGCTGAACCGGGCGCCGATGCCGCGGCCGCGGGACATCCTGGGCACGCTGCGGACGGTGCTGTTCGCGCCGGAGGACCTGGCCCTGGTCAAGGGCGATCCCGGGGAGCGGCGCAGGTTCCTCGACGAGCTGCTCGCCGCCACCGCGCCGCGTTACGCCGGCGTCCGTGCCGACTACGAACGGGTCCTGCGCCAGCGCACGGCGCTGCTGAAGTCGGCCGGGGCCAAGGGACACCTGCGCGGCGCCGCGCGCGAGGCGATGACGGCCACGCTCGACGCCTGGGACGGGCAGCTGGCACGGGCGGCCGCGCCGCTGCTGGCCGGCCGGATGCGGCTGGTGGCCGCGCTGCGCCCGCATGTGGCCGCGGCGTATGAGGCGGTGTCCGGCGACCCGGCCGGCCAGGCGTCGGCCATGTCGTACCGCTGCTCGGCCTCGGACGAGCCGGGCCCCGGTGACGGCCTGGCGGCCGCCGGCGGTCCCGCCGACGTGGAAAGCCTTGAGGCCGTCATGCTCAAGGCACTCGCCGGGGTCCGGGCCAGCGAGCTCGACCGCGGCGTCTGCCTGGTCGGCCCGCACCGCGATGAGCTCGAGCTGTCCATCGGCAGCCTGCCCGCTCGCGGTTACGCCAGCCACGGCGAGTCCTGGTCACTTGCCCTCGCCCTGCGCCTGGCCAGCTTCGCGCTGCTCAGGGAGGGACGGGAGGATCCGGTGCTGATCCTGGACGACGTGTTCGCCGAGCTGGACGTCGGGCGCAGGGACCGGTTGGCGGCCCTGGTCGCCGACGGCGAGCAGGTCCTGATCACGGCCGCGGTGCCAGCCGACGTGCCCGGTGTGCTGACCGGCGCGCGGTTCAACGTCAGCGCGGGCGTGGTTTCCCGTGCCGGCTGACCGTCGCAGGCCCGCTGACCGTCGCAGGCCGGCTGATCAGGCCGACCCGGCGGGCGGTCCCCCCGTGGATCGCGCGCGGCTGGCGGCTGAGGCGCTCGCCCAGGCCAAGGCGGATGCGAGGGGCCGGGGCGACCTGCCCGCCGGCTTCGGCCGCCAGCCGGGTCACACCGATGATTCCGAACGGGCCGGCCTATCCGCGCCCGGCCAGGATGACGTGCCGGGCCCGGGATCGCCTTCGCCGCGGGGCGGGACCGGATCCGGCGCGCCCGCCCGCGGGCGTCCCCGGCGGGAGGATCCGCAGCCGCTGCTGAGCGCCATCGGCGGCTTGCTCGACACGCGCGGCTGGCAGCGGCAGGCGGCCATGGGCTCGGTGTTCGGCCGCTGGGCGGAGATCGTCGGCCAGGACCTGGCGGCGCATACCCGTCCCGACAGCTTCGCCGACGGCGAGCTCGCGGTGATAGCCGACTCGACGGCCTGGGCGACGCAGGTCCGGCTGCTCGCGTCGGTGCTCGTCCGGCGGCTCAACGACGAACTCGGCGACGGGTCGGTCCGCCGGGTCAAGGTCCGCGGCCCTGCCCCGCCCCGGCAGCGCGGCGCCTGGCGGGTCCCCGGCAGCAAGGGCCCAGGTGACACCTACGGCTAGCACACCACGCCGCGACACGTGCGGCAACACGGCTATGGCAATAGGTATTCGCAGCTAAAATAGATGTGCGCACCGATGGCGAGCAGGTGGGGAGCCTGACTGCGCGCTTCTGATGCAGGATGGAGTCCGGTTTGTCCTACGATGCACGCTCGATCACGGTACTCGAGGGGCTTGAGGCTGTCCGCAAGCGACCCGGAATGTACATCGGCTCGACCGGCGAGCGCGGACTGCATCACCTGGTCTATGAGGTCGTGGACAACGCCGTAGACGAGGCCCTCGCCGGTTACTGCGACACGATCGACGTGACGCTGCTCCCCGACGGCGGGGTGCGGGTCCGGGACGACGGCCGCGGCATTCCGGTGGACGAGCACCCGGTGGAGCACCGCCCCGCGATAGAGGTCGTGATGACGACCCTGCACGCGGGGGGCAAGTTCGACGGAAAGTCCTACGCGGTGTCCGGTGGCCTGCACGGCGTCGGCGTGTCGGTGGTGAACGCGCTGTCGGCCCGGCTCGACGTCGAGATCCGCCGGGACGGGTACGTCTGGACCCAGTCCTATGAGCGCGGTCATCCGGTGGCCCCGCTCGTCCGCGTCGCCGTCAGCGACGAGACCGGCACCACGATCACCTTCTGGCCCGACCACCAGATCTTCGAGACCACCGACTGGTCCTTCGAGACGCTGTCCCGGCGCATGCAGGAGATGGCCTTCCTCAACCGCAACCTGGCCATCGCCATCACCGACCTGCGCCAGGACGAGCCCCGGGCCGCGGAATACGTGTACGAGGGCGGGATCGCCGACTTCGTTCGGTACATCAATGGCTCCAAGGAGCCGGTGCACAACACCGTTATCGACTTCGGTGAGGACGGGGACGGGATCTCGGTCGAGATCGCGATGCAGTGGAGCGCCTCGTACACCCCGTCGGTGCATACCTTCGCGAACACGATCAACACCGCCGAGGGCGGCACCCACGAAGAGGGNNTTCCGCGCCGCGCTGACCACGATCGTCAACCGGTACGCGCGCGACCAGAAGCTGCTGCGCGAGAAGGACGACAACCTGACCGGAGACGACATCCGCGAGGGCCTGACCGCGATCGTCTCGATCAAGCTCGCCGAGCCGCAGTTCGAGGGCCAGACCAAGACCAAGCTCGGCAACACCGAGGCGAAGTCGTTCGTGCAGAAGGCGTGCAACGATCACCTGCGGGACTGGTTCGACCGCAACCCGGGCGAGGCCAAGGAGATCATCAACAAGGCCAGCCTGGCGGCCCGGGCCCGGATCGCCGCGCGCCAGGCCCGCGATCTGACCCGCCGCAAGTCCCTGCTCGACTCCACGGCGCTGCCGGGCAAGCTGGCNNGGCAAGATCATCAACGTCGAGAAGTCCCGCATCGACCGGGTGCTGAAGAACAACGAGGTCCAGGCGATGATCACGGCGCTGGGCGCCGGCATCTACGACGAGTTCGACATCACCAAGCTCAGGTACCACAAGATCATCTTGATGGCGGACGCCGACGTGGACGGGCAGCACATCCGCACGCTGCTGCTCACGCTGCTGTTCCGGTTCATGAAGCCGCTGGTCGA